>JANOOQ010000144.1:0-3748 GCA_031421515.1 Leifsonia sp. | reverse complement strand
ACCGCGCGCTGCGCGTTGCGAGTCAACTCAACGAAGTTCGAGTGCGTAATGACGCAACCCTTGGGTTTGCCTGTCGTTCCAGACGTGTAAATGAGGGTGGCGAGGTCTGATCCCTTGGCGAGCTTTCGACGTCGTTCAATCTCGGCGTCCTTCACGCCCTTGCCCGATTCGGCGAGCTTGTCGAGGTCTCCGAGGTCGATTTGCCACACGTTGCGCAGTGCCTTCACGTCGGCGCGAATTTCATCGAAACGCGCGAAGTGATCGGGGGTTTCCGTGATCATTCCCGTGGCGCCCGAGTCGGTCAGGTTCCACAAGATTTGATCGGGAGCGGATGTTTCGTAGATCGGCACGAGCACTGCGCCCGCGAACCACGTCGCGAAGTCAATCAGCGTCCACTCGTACCGGGTCTTGCTCATAAGCCCGATCTTGTCGCCGGGCTCGACTCCCGCAGCGACGAGGCCCTTTGCGACCGCGGTTACGCGCGCGAGAAATTCGGCGCTCGTAACATCGGTCCAGCCACCTGTGCTCGTGGGGATAGAAAATAGCGCTTGATTGGGCGTAGCTGCGACTCGATCAATAAGCAAGTCGGTGACGTTAGCCTGTGGATCGGCCTCGACAATAGCGGGAACATCGAACTGTTTCACGGTAACTCCTTTGGCACCGGTCGGGGTCATTTTACCTACTCTAACCGTGCATTGTTGCCAGTACTACCGGCGATTCGTTCGGATAAGATCGTCAACCGTGCATGCCATCGGAATAGACATCGGCGGAACGAAGATCGCCGGTGCGGTCGTGACCGAAGATGGGCAGATTATTGCCGAGGATCGAGTCGCAACCGAGGCGGGAAACTCCGAAGCAATCATCGATGCGGTAGTCGCAATGATCCAGAAGCTTTCACTGGGTCGAGCGATTGTTGCCGCTGGAGTTGCAGCTCCTGGCTTCATTGATACAGAACAGTCGACGGTCTACTACACACCCAACATCTCGTGGCGCAACGAGCCATTGCGCGCTCGGCTCACCGAGCGCCTGCACCTAGACATCACGATCGACAATGACGCGAATGCGGCAGGCTGGGCTGAGTTCCGGTTCGGCGCGGGTCGAGACGTTCACGACATGACGATGCTCACCATCGGAACGGGCGTTGGTGGCGCGATCGTCAGTCAAGGCAAGCTCTTTCGCGGTGGCTTCGGAGCTGGCGCGGAACTCGGCCACATGCGAGTCGTGCCAGACGGACTGCCGTGCGGTTGTGGAGCAAAAGGCTGCATCGAGCAATACGGCTCGGGCCGTGCCTTGCTGCGCATGGCGAATGAGATAGCGGATGTTGGCGGCATCGGACTCGCGCTGGCCGCTGCTCGACGCGAGCACGGGGAGCTCGACGGCACGATCGTCGGCGACCTCATTGCGAGTGGCGATCCCGGGGCAGTTCACGCCGTCGAACAGTTGGGAACGTGGTTGGGGCAGGCTTGCGCTTCGTTGAGCGCTGTTCTCGACCCCGAAGCGTTCGTCTTTGGCGGGGGAGTGGCTGTAGCCGGAGACTTGCTCCTCGACCCTGTGCGCGCCGCATATCGCTTGCACCTCCCCGCTCGCGGATATCACCCTGAGCCCGACTTCAGAATCGCCGAACTCGTCAACAACGCGGGAGTCGTGGGAGCCGCCGACTTAGCTCGAGTGCACTCAAGCGTGCATTAGCACGCTCGCGCTAGAGTAGATATTTCGATCGAAGGAGGGTAGCGATGTTCTATTGGTTCATGAAAAACCTCATCGCAGGTCCCATCCTCAAGACGGTTTTTCGGCCCTGGATCACGGGCCTCGATAACATTCCGAAGAGCGGCGGAGCGATTCTCGCGAGCAACCACTTGTCGTTTATCGACTCCGTGTTTTTGCCTCTGGTGATAGATCGGCGCATCTATTTTCTCGCGAAGAGTGACTACTTCGTCGGTCGTGGCCTCAAGGGTTGGGCGATCAAGAACTTTCTCATTGGAACCGGGATGCTCCCGATCGACCGATCGGGCGGCAAAGCGTCGGAGGCATCGCTCAACACGGGGCTCAAAGTGCTCGCGCACGGAGACGTTCTTGGCATCTACCCTGAGGGCACGCGCAGTCCCGACGGCAAGCTCTATCGAGGCCGCACGGGCGTCGCGCGCATGATTCTCGAAGCTCACGTTCCCGTCGTTCCCGTTGCGATGGTCGACACCGAGAAGGTCATGCCGATTGGTTCGAAGCTGCCCAAGGTGCGTCGCATCGGAATCATTTTTGGTGAGCCCCTCGACTTCTCACGGTTCGAAGGCATGGAGGGTGATCGATTCATTCTCCGGTCGATTACCGACGAGATCATCTACGAACTCAGCCGCATCAGCGGGCAAGAATACGTTGACGTCTATGCTTCCTCGGTGAAGGAAAAGATCGGCTCGCGCAGCAGATAGGCTCGATTGGGCTAACGGCCCACGTTCACCGCTCGTGCCGATTTAAGGAAACTCAACCGTGGTTGACCCGTCTGAACCCGTCGTACTTGCCGATCCCGCCGTCATCGCGGGTCTCGACAACTGGCGGACACTGCCGATTAAGCAGCAGCCGGTCTGGCCAGACGCCGAGGCCGTTGGAGCCGCCTCAGAGCGCATCGCCACCCTTCCACCGCTCGTATTCGCGGGTGAAGTAGACATTCTTCGTGAACGGCTCGCACGGGCAGCTCAAGGTGATGCCTTTTTGCTTCAAGGCGGCGATTGCGCCGAGACGTTTGCTGGCGCGACGGCGCAACAGATTCGCGACCGCGTAAAGACGATTTTGCAGATGGCCGTCGTGCTCACTTACGGAGCGTCAAAGCCCATCGTGAAGATGGGGCGCATGGCGGGCCAATTTGCCAAGCCGCGCTCGAGCGACACCGAGACCCGCGGCGACGTCACGCTCCCGGCGTACCGTGGCGACATTGTCAACGGATTCGACTTCACCCCGGAGTCGCGCGAGGCCGACCCGCGGCGCCTCGTCGAGGGGTACCACACCGCAGCATCCACTCTCAATCTCGTTCGCGCATTCACTCAAGGTGGGTTTGCCGACCTGCGTCAAGTTCACTCGTGGAATCGCGGATTCGCGTCGAACCCCGCCAACCACCGCTACGAAAAGGTCGCGAGCGAGATCGACCGCGCGATCAAGTTCATGGAGGCGGCCGGCGCTGACTTTGATGAGCTCAAGCGCGTCGAGTTCTACTCGAGCCATGAGGGGCTGCTCATGGATTACGAGCGGCCCATGACACGAATCGACTCACGAACCGGAACGCCGTACAACACGAGCGCCCACTTCTTGTGGATCGGCGAGCGCACTCGCGACCTCGACGGCGCACACGTCGACTACTTCTCGCGCGTGCGCAATCCGATCGGCGTCAAGCTCGGACCGTCAACGACACCCGAGACTATGAAGCAGCTCATCGACAAGCTCGATCCCGAGCGCGAGCCAGGTCGTCTCACGTTCATCACGCGCATGGGTGCCAGCAAGGTTCGGGATGCCCTGCCGCCGCTTCTCGAAGCAATCAAGGGCATGGACGCGACTCCACTGTGGGTGTCTGACCCCATGCACGGCAATGGACTCACGACGCCCAACGGGTACAAGACGCGCCGGTTCGACGATGTCGTCGACGAAGTGAAGGGTTTCTTCGAGGCGCATCGAGCTGCGGGAACCTACCCGGGCGGCATCCACATCGAGCTCACGGGTGACGACGTCACGGAGTGCTTAGGCGGATCCGAGCAGATCGACGAGG
>JANOOQ010000143.1:0-2580 GCA_031421515.1 Leifsonia sp. | reverse complement strand
GCTGCTCGTTGCCCTCGTAGTGGGCGTCATCAACGTAGTGAGTCTGCTCGCGGGATCGACGGGTTCGTGGGTCGTCGTCGCGGGAGCCGCGCTCACCGCGCTGTGCTCGATCGCGCTGCTTGGGCGACTCGCCGAGGTCTCGCGCTCGCGCCGTTCCCCCGTCGCTCGCGCGGACCGCCGCACGACCCGGTTCGACGTCGAGACCACTGCCGAGGCTCAGTCCGAGTGGACCCCCGTCGCGGTACCCAAGCCGTTGTACTTGTCGCGCGCGGTCGTCGAATACGTCGATGCCCCCGACCCTGTCGCCCTGCTCGAGGCAGCGACGGCCGAGGCCGAGCAGGCGCTACGTGCGGTACCGAAGCCACCCGCTGTGCCGAGCCGCTTCGCTGCGATGGGCATAGTGGATGCTGCGGACGCCGTAGCCCCCGACATCGACGCCGCGCTCGCGCGCCGTCGCGCCTGAGCGCGCGCCCAAGGCTGGTTGAGTAGCGCGAAGCGCGTATCGAAACCCGAGTGCGCAAGAATGCGCACTTGAGGTCGGGGTCGAGTGCGCATTCTTGCGCTCTCGCGAGAAATCCGACAGCTGATTCGGTCGCGAGGCCTCTCGTGCTCGGCCACGGTGAAGGTATCGGCGTGCATCCACCGAATTCGCCAAAACGGCCCATCGTGGTCGCGCGGGATAGGCCATTTCAGCAAACTCGCCGCGCAACTGGTGTTGCAATGGCGGGTTTCGCGCGTGGACATGGTGCGACCACTTCTGCTTCGCGCTCAGTACCGTAGAGGTGCCGGTCGGTGTTCTGCGTCGCGGGCTCGACGGCAATTTGCCACAGGATGCCGCCACTGTGGCTGCGGCCAACAAAACGGCCGGGGCAGACCGCTCCTCATCGCCAAGCGCGTGGGCGCCCCTAGGGTGGAACTACCCTCAGAACTAGGCTGGAAGAAAGCTCGTCGAGGTGCTTTCTCTAGGCCGGACGAAAGCCCGTCGTCTCTGGCGGCATCGCGTGGCGAATCATGAGGTGGCGGGTCACGGAGTAGTCCAGAAGAGGCTCCATACTCATGTCCTTGCCGAACCCGGATCCTTTCACGCCGCCATGAGGGGCTTCACTTGCCAGCGGCAGGTGATCGTTGACCCAGGTGACTCCGACATCCAGCAAATGGCTGACCCGGATTGCCCTACCTACGTCGTTGGTCCAGACCGACGAGGCGAGACCGTACGTGTTGTCGTTCGCGAGAGCGAGGCCCTCGACTTCGCCCTCGAATGGCAGGGCAACGAGCACGGGCCCAAAGACCTCGCCCTGCACCAGCTCCGAGCTTTGTGCGGCACCGACGATCAGCGTTGGAGGGTAATAGAAGCCGGGGCCGTCGAGGTGCGCGCCGCCAGCGATCGCCTCAGCGCCCGCCTCCACCGCGCGAGTGACGAAGCCGTGCACACGCTCGCGGTGAACTGCCGAGATGAGCGGCCCGATGTGGGTCGCGGGGTCGTGAGGCGAGCCGACGACGATCTGCGCCAACTCGTGCCTGAGAGCCGCGACGGCGTCATCGAAGACGGCACGTTCGATATATACGCGGGTGGCCGCTGTGCAGTCCTGTCCGGTGTTGTAGGTCGCGCCCATGGCGACGGCGTGCGCCATCTGGCCGATGTCGGCGTCGGCGAACACAATAGCGGGAGCCTTGCCACCAAGTTCCAGATGTACTCGTTTGACTCCGGCGACGGCGCCCTGCATGACGGCGCGGCCGGTCGAGGTAGAACCGGTGACGCTGACCATGTCGATGCCGTCGTGGGCGACCAAGGCCGAACCGACATCCGCATGCCCGGTGACAACGTTGAGCGCACCGGCGGGCAGGCCGCACTCGATCGCGAGCTCGGCTAGGCGCAGGGTGGTGCTGGGGGTGCCGGGGGCGGGCTTAAGCACGACGGTGTTACCGGCGGCCAGGGCTGGCCCCGCCTTCCAGAGCGCCATGATAAGCGGGAAGTTCCAGGGGGTGATCCCCGCGACGGTCCCGATCGGGCGGCGGGTCATAACAGAGGTGTAGCCCTCACTGAACACGCCGGCGCCCGTACCGTCGGTGGATCGGGCAGCTCCCGCGAAGAAACGCAGGTTGTCGGCCCCGAACGGAATCTCACCGTCGAGCATGGTGGTCCAGGGTTTGCCGCCCTCAGTAACCTCCATGCGGGTGAGGTTCTCGGCATCCGCCTCGATCGCGTCCGCGAGTTTGAGCAGTACACGGGCGCGCTGGCTCGGAGTCTGCGCGCTCCAGCCGACCGCGGCATCCCGAGCAGAGGATATGGCTGCATCGACGTCGCCGAGGGACGACTGCCGAAGCTCAGCGAATGTCTCACCGGTCGAAGGATCGAGCAGTTCGACCACGTCGCCGCTGGAATCGCGGCGTTCGCCTGCTACGAATGTTCCGTTGTTCATGTTCTGAGCCCGTTCTGTCGGAGTGAGTGCTGGAGTCTAAGAGTTGAAGCCGACGCCGAAGGTGTCGAGAAGGCGCAGCCACAGGCCGCGCCTTCCCTCGTTGTTGTCCGCGTCGAATGTGCGCGCGCGTGTGAATTGCACGATCGGGTTTCGGATTGGC
>JANOOQ010000142.1:0-6634 GCA_031421515.1 Leifsonia sp. | reverse complement strand
AGAGGCCGCGGGAGCTCGCGCGACGGTATATCGGAATGATCACGCGTGCAAGCGCTTATAGAGGCCGCTCAGGGCCCTAGCGCCGCGGTTAACCGCGAAATGGCCCCGGATGTAACATCCGGGGCCATTCGACGGTGAACTAAGTGCTACTCCTCGCCCAGGGTTCCGAGGTAGAGCGAAATCACCTTGGGGTCTTTTAGGAGCTCACGACCCGTGCCTGTGTAGGCGTCTTTGCCCTGGTCAAGAACGTACCCACGGTCACAAATCTGAAGGCAGCGTCGAGCGTTCTGCTCGACCATGATCGTCGTGACGCCGGCCTTGTTGATTTCTTTCACGCGCAAGAAGGCTTCGTCTTGCCGCACGGGCGAAAGTCCAGCGGATGGCTCATCGAGAAGTAACACGTGTGGCCCCATCATGAGCGCGCGGCTCATCGCGACCATCTGGCGTTCACCACCCGAGAGCGAACCCGCGCGCTGAGCAAGTCGCTTCTCGAGCTCGGGGAAGATCTCGACAACGAACGCGAGGCGTTCCTTGATGCCCTTGGGCTTCTGGAACAGACCCTATCTCCAGGTTTTCGAGGATCGTGAGGGTCGGAAAAACGTTGTTCGTCTGAGGAACGAATCCAACGCCCTTCGACACCAACTTGTTGGCCACAAGACCTGTGATGTCTTCGCCGTAAAGTCGAACGTTTCCTTCTCGAACCTTCACGAGACCGAAGATCGCTTTGAGAAGCGTCGACTTGCCGGCGCCGTTCGGGCCAATGATGCCGATGAGCTCACCTTGATTGGCAACGAGAGAGCACGCATTGAGAATGTTGACGCCCGGCAAGTAGCCGGCCGTAACGTTCTCGACCTCGACAACCGGGGTTGCGGACTTGCCGGCCGCCGGCATCGTCTTAGGACTTGTCGTCGGCATCGAGCAGCTCCTTCATTGCTTCAAATTGATCGGCGGGCATCTCACCGAGGTCTTCGTCGTGGTGGCTGCCGAGGTATGCATCGATAACCGCGGGATCTGCCATGACGAGGTCGGGAGGACCCTCCGCGACGATCTTGCCCTCTGCCATGACGATGACCCAGTCGGCAATGTGCCGAACCATCTGCATGTCGTGCTCGACGAACAGCACTGTCATGCCTTGCGACTTGAGGTTGAGGATGTGGTCGAGGAGCGATTGCGTTAGCGCTGGGTTCACGCCTGCCATGGGCTCATCGAGCATCACGAGCGTGGGATCGCTCATGAGTGCGCGAGCCATCTCAAGCAACTTGCGCTGTCCGCCGGAAAGGCTCGCTGCGTAGTCCTCGGCCTTAGTGTCGAGCTTGAACCGACCGAGTAACTCGACCGCCTTCGCCTCGATGGCCTCTTCTTCTTTGCGCCACAGCCACGGCAAGAGCGCGACAAACATGTTCTCGCCCCGCTGGCCCTTTGCGCCGAGCTTCATGTTGTCGAGCACGCTCAACAGGCTCAGCGCCTTCGTCAGCTGAAAGGTACGAACTTGGCCGAGTCGAGCAACCTTGAATGACGGGATGCCCGCGAGCGACTTGCCCGAGAACGTCCACTTGCCCGTGTCTGGCTTGTCGAACCCCGTGAGGAGGTTGAAGAACGTCGTCTTGCCCGCACCGTTTGGTCCGATGAGGGCTGTGATTGCGTTGCGCGGAATCTCGACGTGATCGACATCGACGGCAGTGAGACCACCGAACGACCGCGTGACGTGGTCGGCAACGATAATCGGGTCGACCTTGGCCACACCCGGCACAATCTCGCCGATGTGCAGGTTAACGCTCTTGACTGGCGCGCCCTTACTGGGCGTGGCTTCACTTGACAAAAGCCAACTCCTTCTTGTTCCCGAAGATGCCCTGCGGTCTGTAGATCACGAGGAGCATCAACACGATTCCAACGACGATGAAGCGCACCTGGCCGGCTTGCACGCTAGACATTCCGGGGAACCAACCGGCGGCTTGAGCGCGAGCGACGAATCCAGAGACGACCGAGAGCAACACCCAGAAGATCATCGATCCAACAACGGGACCCATGATCGTTGCGGCGCCACCCAGCAGCAGGATCGTGTAGATGAAGAACGTGAGCGTCGTGGCGTAGTTCGCGGGAACGACAGCGCGAGGAAGGATGAAGATCATTCCCGCGAGAGTTCCGAAAACGCCCCCCAAGATGAGTGATTGCATCTTGTAGAAGTACACGTTCTTGCCGAGCGCGCGTACGGCATCCTCGTCCTCGCGGATGCCTTTGATGACGCGACCCCACGGGCTGCGCATGAGCTGCCACGCGAGAAGCACGGCGAGACCCACGACCGTCCACGCGACGATTCGCAGCCACAAGTCGTACGCATTCATCTCGAACGGACCGAACCCGTAGGTTCCCTCGGGGATCGGGTTGAGAGCGGCGAATGTGCCCTTGTAGCCACTCAGGCCATCCGCCGAGCCCGTTACCGCCTCGAGGGAGTTGGTCGTAAACACGAGTCTCAGAATCTCGGCAGCCGCAATCGTGACGATCGCGAGGTAGTCGGCCCTCAATCGCAACGTCGGTACACCGAGTATGAGCGCGAAGACCACGGACCCGCCGATACCGACGAGCACGGCGCCCCACACGGGGAAGCCGAACGTCAGTGTCGAGATCGCGTAGCCGTACGCGCCGATCGCCATGAAGCCCGCTTGACCAAAGTTGACGAGTCCTGTGAACCCGAAGTGGATGGCCAAGCCGAGTGCGGCGAGCGCGTACGCAGCCGTCGTCGGGCTGATGATCTCAACGAGCCCGTTCTGGAAAATCTGCCAAAAATCAACACCCATGATGAGCCCTAGCCAATTCTCTCTTTGCGACCCAGGATGCCCTGTGGTCGGAATAGCAGCACGAGGATGAGGATTCCGAGAGCTCCGACGAACTTCATGTCAGAGGGAATCCACAAGGTCGAAATCTCGATGAAGAAGCCAACGACGAGTGACCCGACGAGGGCACCGAATGCGGTGCCAAGGCCACCGAGGGTGACGGCTGCGAAAATCAGCAAGAGGATCTGGAAGCCCATGTCCCACGAGACACCGGGACGGTAGAAGGCGAAGAGGATGCCGCTAAGCCCAGCGAGCGCGCCACCAATCACCCACACGATCCGGATGACCCGGTCGACGTCGATTCCACTCGCTGCCGCGAGGCTCGGGTTGTCGCTGACCGCGCGAGTCGCCTTACCGATGCGCGTCTTGAGCAAGAAGTACGCGACCGCGAGCAGCACGAGAACGCTAATGACCATGCTCAGGATGTCGAGCGGTGACAACGAAATCGGACCGAACTTGAGGTCGGCGCCATCCGCTCCAGGCAACTGACGCGTCGAACCGCCATAGACGTACTGGTAGATGTAGCGAATCGCGAGCGAGAGGCCGATGCTCACGATCATCATCGGGATGAGACCGATGCCCTTTTTGCGCAGAGGTTTCCAGAGACCCGCGTCGAGGCCGTACCCAAAGAGTCCGCTGAGAACGATCGCCCCGATGAGCGCGAGCCACAATGGCCACGCCAAGTCGACCGCGAGCGTGAGTGTCGCGAGCGCTCCGAATGTCACCATTTCGGCGTGCGCGAAGTTGTTGAGCCCCGTCGTTCCAAAGATGAGCGAGAGGCCGATCGCCGCGAGCGCGAGGAGCAAACCGAAGCTGAGGCCGTTGAAGGCTCGCCCGATGAGTTGATCCACAAAACTCGTCGTTTGCCGCACTCCCTCGCCGAGGAAGAAGTTGACGCTCTTGTTGTTCGTCAAGCCGAACTCGGCCTCGATCGACGCACTACCTTCCGCGACGATTACGCCGGAGGGGAGAGTCGACTCATCGAGCGTGACGGTGTAGACACCACCCTCGGGAACCCCGATCTTCCACTTGCCGTCGGCTCCGGTCGCGACCTCTGCGCTATATCCGTTTCCGGATACTGTGATGAGGACACCCTCGAGCGGCTCTCCGTCATATTTGACGTTTCCGCTGAAGATGAAGTCGAGGTCGGTGCCTATCTCATCCGCGTGGGCTGAAGCACCCCCGACAAAGGTGAGGCTGGCGACCAACGCAACAAAGAACATGACCATTAGGCGCAACCAGCGCTTGTCAGCCATTCGAGTGACTTCCACGGAACCTCCAAGACAGACCAGTCGGAATTTTGCCATCCCGCGGGTTCTGGCGCACCGTCGGCGTTGACGATACTTGCACATTGTGTCTCAATGTGTTTCGTAAGCGACACAATGTGGTGAGCCAATTATGCGCGTGGAATAGCTTCGGGTCTAACTGGTTAATATTGAGTACCCCGTATTCACCGTGGCATCCGGGCTCAATTCACTCATGCAAGGGACACCATGGACCAGCCCGACCCCTTCGGCTTCATCGGACTCACGTACGACGACGTCATGCTTTTGCCCGGGCATACGGACGTCATCCCGAGCGAGGCAGACACGAGTTCGCGCCTCACTCGCCGCATTCGAGTTGCCGCGCCGCTCGTGTCTTCCGCCATGGATACCGTCACGGAAGGCCGGATGGCAATCGCGATGGCACGCAACGGCGGCCTCGGAGTGCTTCACCGAAACCTGTCGATAGAGGACCAAGCCGCATCCGTCGACAAGGTCAAGCGCAGCGAATCCGGGATGATCACTAACCCCGTGACGACGACACCGGATGCCACGGTTGCCGAGGTCGACGCGCTGTGCGGTCAGTTCCGCATTTCAGGCCTCCCCGTGGTTGAGGGCGACGGCAAGCTCGTGGGAATCATCACGAACAGGGACATGCGCTTCGTGTCGCCGTTCGAGAAGTCGACGACGCTCGTTCGCGATGTCATGACCAAGGCACCGCTCATCACGGCCCCCATCGGGATCGACCCAGACGGAGCGATCGCGATTTTCGCGCAACACAAGATCGAAAAGCTTCCGCTCGTCGACGCATCCGGGCGCCTCGGCGGTCTCATCACGGTAAAAGACTTCGACAAGACCGAGAAGTACCCCAACGCGACGAAGGACGACGCCGGGCGCTTGCGCGTGGGGGCCGCCATCGGATTCTTCGGCGACGCGTGGGAGCGCGCAGGCGCGCTGCGCGACGCGGGTGTGGACATCCTCGTCGTCGATACGGCGAATGGCGACTCGGCGGGAGTGCTCGAGATCATCAGCCGGCTCAAGGCAGACAGCGCCTTCGACGCGATCGACGTCATCGGCGGTAACGTCGCGACTCGATCGGGCGCTCAAGCTCTCATCGACGCCGGCGCCGACGCCGTCAAAGTCGGAGTCGGTCCCGGCTCGATCTGTACGACTCGAGTCGTGGCGGGAGTGGGTGTGCCGCAAGTGACCGCGGTCTACGAAGCATCCCTCGCGGCGAGAGAGACTGGCGTTCCCGTTATCGCGGATGGCGGCCTTCAGTACTCGGGCGACATCGCCAAGGCACTCGTCGCGGGCGCAAACACGGTCATGCTCGGCTCGCTCCTTGCGGGAACTGACGAGAGCCCCGGCGACCTCATCTTCGTCAACGGCAAGCAGTTCAAGAGCTACCGCGGCATGGGTTCGCTCGGCGCACTACAGACGCGCGGCTCGAAGACCTCGTATTCGCGCGACCGTTATTTTCAAGCGGATGTTCCCTCCGACGAACAGCTCATCGCAGAGGGCATCGAGGGCCAAGTGCCCTACCGCGGTCCCGTCTCATCCGTCGTGTACCAGTTGCTCGGCGGGCTCCGTCAGTCGATGTTCTACACGGGTGCGCGCACGATCGACGAACTCAAGTCGAAGGGCAAGTTCGTGCGCATCACGGCTGCGGGGTTGAAGGAGTCGCACCCGCACGATATTCAAATGGTGGTTGAGGCGCCGAACTACCGTCGGTAGGTTTTGGCGGGGTCGGTGGGCAATCGCTTATGCGTCTCCGCCCGTAGACGCCCGCCACACCCGAGACGCATAACCGATTGCCCACCTCTCGCGAGCTTTCGCCGCGAGTTCGGCTGAGGTAGCGCGAGGGCCCGGGTCCAGTTACTCGGCGAAAGTGGAGACTCGTTGTCCCGTTTCGTGGGACTCGATTGCCGCAAGCGCTAGTGCCAAGGCGCGCCGCCCTGCGCGCGCATGAACGGGAGGTTCGGCGTCGGCGCGAAGTGCCGTGAGCACGGCGTCCACATGGCGATCGAACGTGTACTCGAACGTGCGAGCCTCGTCATTGAAGTATCCCGCGCGCCACACGCGCTCGGTCTCATCGCCGGCCGTCTGGAGCGTGAGGGCTCGAACCGTGTCGTGAATGACGGCTCGGCCGAGCGTTCCGTTGAGCTCGACACGTTGCGAATCTGGGTAGGTATACGACGAGTCGTACGAACCGAGCATCGTGCCGACGGCGCCGCTCGCGAATTCGAGAGCGATCGCGATCGTGCTCCATGCGCCGTATGTCATGTTGGTCATCTGGGCGGACAGTGACGCGATCGGTCCGCACAAATGCTCGAGCATGTCGAATCCGTGGCACTGAGTTTCGATGAGGTTGGCGTGCGGCGATTGTCCGATGTTGGCCTCGCCACCGAAGCGCCACGTCGCGAACACGAGCTCTCCGAGTTCGCCCGAATCGAGCGCGGCCTTCGCTCGTACGACGGGTTCCGCGAAGCGGTGGTTGAAGTTGATCGCGAAGAACGTGTTGCGCTTCTCGGCCTCATCGAG
>JANOOQ010000141.1:0-2658 GCA_031421515.1 Leifsonia sp. | reverse complement strand
ACGCCGACCCGTCGCGGTCGCTATCGTCGGGGTGCTCATACTCGGAGGGCTCGCTCTCGCGGTGCCGCAAATCAAGATCGGTCTCGCTCAGACGGAGCGATTCACGAGTGTTCCCGAAGCGGTCGTGGGCCAGCAAATCATCGCCGATGCGTTCTCTGCTGGCAGCGGATCTCCCGTAGTCGTCATCTCCACTTCAGACTTCGCAGTGGATGTCGCGGCCGCGGCCGAGCCTGTCGACGGCGTCGACTCAGCGACTCTTGGCGAGACGAACGGCGAGATCACTCAAATCAACGTCGTACTTGATGCTGCCGCCGAGACTCCCGAATCGTTTGCCGCGGTCGAAGCGCTTCGAGCTGAGTTGTCGACGATAAACGGAGCGGATGCCCTAGTTGGCGGCCTCGACGCGCAAGCTCTCGACGTCAACCGCGCGCAGCAAGCCGACCAGGACCTCGTGATTCCGCTCATTCTCGGTCTCGTGTTCCTCGTGCTCGTGCTGTTGCTTCGCGCGCTCGTTGCACCCGTGCTCTTGCTCCTCACGGTCGTCGCATCGTTCTTCGCGAGCCTCGGTGCAAGCTGGCTGTTGTTCCAATCCGTCTTCGGGTTCCCCGCGATTGATACAAACGTGGTGCTGTTCAGCTTCTTGTTCCTCGTGGCCTTGGGCGTCGACTACAACATCTTCCTCGTCACGAGAGCTCGCGAAGAGGCGCTCAATCACGGCACTCGCACGGGCATGATCCGCGCATTGTCGTCGACGGGTGGCGTGATCACGAGCGCGGGCATTCTGCTCGCGGCGGTGTTCGCCGTGCTGGGAGTGCTCCCGCTGATCACGCTCACGCAAATCGGAATCATCGTGTGCATCGGTGTGCTGCTCGACACACTGCTCGTGCGAACGCTCATAGTTCCCGCGCTCGCGTTCATCACCGGGGAGAAGTTCTGGTGGCCGGGCCGCGCAATCTCGGTGGGGGCCGAGGTGCGGTCGCGCTAGCCTCTCGAGCGGCGTGTCGGCAGCAAGACAGAGTTGGGGATGCCCCCGAGCCACGCGAGCGGTGAGAAATACTGCCCATCCACTCGAACGCCGAAGTGCAGGCACAGTGACACGCAGTGCCCCGGCAACACGACACCGATCGGGTCGCCGCGACTTACGCTGTCACCTGCCTTGAGCGTCGAAGTGACGGGCTCGTAGCTCGATAACACGCCGCCGCCGTGGTCGATCGAGAGAACGGGCCGATCGACAACGGTTCCCGCGAAGTGCACGACTCCGTCGGCCGGCGCGAAGACTGTGCCTGCGGGAGCGCGGATGTCGATGCCCCGGTGACCCGTCGCATACGGAGTCTCGGGCGCGATGAAGGGCCGAAGTACTGACCGCGGAGGATCCACGGGCCATCGCCACAACTCGGTGCCGTTCGCCGGCCCTGCGGCGGCAAGCACGAAGAGGCTCACGGTGAGGGCGGCTAGAGCGCGTCGCATCCGTCGATCATCGATGAACGGGCCGTGCCGGGATCGCTTGACCAAGCAATGGGGGAAAACCAGCATGCAACCGGGGCGGGTGGGGAGCGGTGGTACAATTTTCGGAGCATCTTGAGCAATCGAGGTGACTACGCGTGTCCACAGACTGCATTGCAGTCGCGCACCGCATCCACCAGTCCCCATGAAGTATCGGGGCGGACGCGTGCGCGGGCACTAGGTTCCGCGCCGACCGGTAGCGGAAGAAAACTGAGTAGGTGTGTCCGCCAAGCGGTCACGCCAGTTAAGGAGCACGGCCATGGCCGTTGTAACAATCCGCCAGCTGCTCGACAGCGGCGTTCACTTCGGACACCAGACGCGTCGTTGGAACCCGAAAATGAAGCGCTTCATTCTGACCGAGCGCTCGGGCAGCCACATCATCGATTTGCAGCAATCTCTCAAGCACATCGACGCGACGTACGACTACGTCAAGGAGACCGTCGCGCACGGCGGCACGATCCTGTTCGTTGGCACCAAGAAGCAAGCTCAAGGCGCGATCGCCGAGCAGGCTCTGCGCGTGGGCCAGCCCTACGTCAACCAGCGTTGGCTCGGTGGACTCCTCACGAACTTCCAGACGGTCTCGAAGCGCCTCGCTCGCATGAAGGAGCTCGAAGAGGTCGACTTCGATGACACAGCGAAGAGCGGCTACACGAAGAAGGAGCTGCTCATTCAGAAGCGCGAGCTCGTCAAGCTTCAGAAGAGCCTCGGTGGAATTCGCAACCTCACGAAGACCCCGTCTGCCGTGTGGATCGTCGACACCAAAAAGGAGCACCTCGCAATCGACGAGGCGCACAAGCTCGGCATCCCCGTCATCGCGATCCTCGACACCAACTGTGACCCCGACGACGTGCAGTACCCGATCCCGGGCAACGACGACGCGATCCGTTCCGTCGGCTTGCTTACGCGCATCATTGCGGATGCAGCTGCCGAGGGCCTCATTCAGCGTCACCAGAAGCCCGAAGAAGGCTCCGAGGTAGAGCCGCTCGCAGCATGGGAGGCCGAGCTCTTGGGCCAGGCTGAGGAAGCAACCGCAGCCCCCGCCGAGGCAGCCGCAGCCGCAGAGGTTGAAGCTCCCGAGGCAGCCGCAGCAGCTGAGGATGAAGCTCACGAGGCAGCCGCAGCAGCTGAGGTTGAAGCTCCCGAAGCAACCGCAGC
>JANOOQ010000140.1:0-4560 GCA_031421515.1 Leifsonia sp. | reverse complement strand
GTGGCCCCACTCGTGCGCGACGACGTACATTTCGGCGAGCGGTCCGCCCGAAGAGCCGAAGCGAGTGCGCAGCTCGTCGTAGAACGCGGTGTCGATGTAGATGGTCTGGTCGGGCGGGCAATAGAACGGACCGACGGCGCTCGTTGCGCCGCCGCATCCGGTGCTCACCTGATCGGTGAAGAGCACGATTTGGGTCGAGGGAAACTCGCCGAAGTCGGTCCAGTACGTATCGAGCGAGTCAGCTGCAGCTGCAATTCGGCAGTCGATGCTGTCGTTGGCCGCGGCCCCCGTCGTGCACTCGGTGAGGCTCTCATCCTGACCTTGACCTTGGTCGCCTTGCACGATCGGCGCGAGCCCCGTGAGGTCGACCCCGAGTAGTTGCGAGAGCAGAAACAGCCCGACCACAAGCAAGCCGCCACCGCCCACGGCAATGCCAGTGTTGCGGCCACGGCGGCTGACCTTGCTGGGGTCGATCTTGGCGTCGTCGTTGAAGGTCATAGGTCGACGCTACTCCGTCTCGACCGAACGCCCCTTGGAGAGGGATGCCCGGAAAGCCGCCGAGACGGTCGCGGCATCACTCGGCCGCTCGACGAGCGTGACGGCATCGCCCGCCTCAATGAACCCCCCGACACGCACGCTCAAGTACGCACCAGGGCGAGCGACGGCGGAAAACGTCTTGAGCCAGCCCTTCTCTCCGACCCAACCGCGGAACGTCGAACACGGTGTTCTCGGGCCCGTTACGCACACCTCGACGACGTCACCGATGCGCCACACGTCGCCCACGAGCGCGTCGTTGACGTCGAACCCGCGAGTCGTGAGATTCTCACCGAAGAACCCGTTTGTGAGGTCACGCTCGAGGCGGCCTTGCCATGCGTCGAGGTCTTCGCGCTGGAACGCGTAGAGGGCTTGCTCGTCGCCGCCGTGGTGCTTCGAGTCGCCGATGAAGTCACCCACGATCCCGCTCCCGAGTCGACCGCCGGGCGCGCGCACCTCACGCCGACCAGCGGCCGGGAGCTTGTTGATACCCGTTTTCACGCTCTCCTTGTAGGGATTGGGCGCCGGGGTGCCGAGATTGACCGAGTCGATGAAACCGAGGTGTTCGGGGGTCATACTCCGAGGCTACCCGCGCTTCAGTTCTGCACGTCAAGCACGAGAGGGCGCAACGACGCGGCGCGGCTCCGTCTAGGGTGACTGAGTGGCATCCACTAAAAATCGCTGGCTCGGACTCGTATTCATCAGCATCGCTGTAGCGCTCATCATCGTGGATTCCACGATCGTGAATGTCGCGATTCCGTCGATCGTCAATGACCTCGAGATCACCTCGACTCAAGTGCAGTGGGTGCAGGAGTCGTACACCCTCGTGTTCGCGTCGCTCTTGCTCGTGTTCGGCACGTTTGCCGACAGATTCGGGCGCCGCCGCTTGGTGCTCATCGGCGTCGTGATTTTCGCTCTCGCGTCGATTCCCGCGGCTCTCGCTCAATCGGGGGAGTTACTCATTGCCGCTCGCCTCGTACAGGGGATCGGCGGCGCGATGATTCTGCCCGCGTCGCTCTCGACGCTCAACGCAACGTTCCACGGCAAGGAGCGCGCGGTCGCTTTCGCCGTGTGGGGGTCCACGATCGGCGGCATGGCGGCCGTCGGCCCGGCGCTCGGCGGCTGGCTTACCACCTACTACTCGTGGCGGTGGGCATTCGCAATCAACGTGCCGCTCTCGATCATCATCATCATCGGCGTGCTCATCTACGTCAACGAGTCGAAAGAGCAAGGAGCACCTCGACGCGTCGATGTTGTTGGGGCCCTTCTCTCGATCGCTCTGTTCTCGACGCTCGTGTTCGGACTCATCGAGGGCCGAACCTTCGGGTGGTTCTGGAGTGACGACCCGCCCGAATTCTGGAAAGCGGATGTCTCGCCCATCCCCTTCGTTTTCATCACCTCCCTCACTGCCCTCGCCGCGTTCATCGCGTGGGGCCGGGCGCGGGAGCGCGCCGGCAAGTCGACGATGCTTGCGTTCGGTCTGCTGCGCATTCCCTCGTTCCGCAACGGCAACATCGCGGTGCTCATCGTCTCTCTCGGCGAGTTCGGCATCATCCTGTCGCTCCCCTTGTGGCTACAGAACGTGCTCGGGTACGACGCACTCCAGGCCGGCCTCGTCATCATTGCGCTCGCAATCGGGTCTTTCGCGGGCAGCGGTTTCGCGGGTGCTTACGGCAACCGAATCGCTCCCGTTGTGATCGTACGGGCGGGCATCCTCGCCGAAATTCTGGGACTCATTTTCGTCGCGCTGTCGATCAGCACGACGTCCGAGTGGTGGCAAGTCGTACCGGGGCTCTTCGTCTACGGAATCGGCGTCGGGCTCGCGACTGCTCAACTCACGGGCGTTGTGCTCAAAGAAGTTCCTCTCGATCAGAGCGGTCAAGGCTCGGGCACGCAAAGCACGTCGCGCCAAGTCGGCTCCGCTCTCGGAATCGCGATTCTCGGCACGATCCTGTTCACGAGCCTCGCGGGCGGGCTCGATTCAAAGCTCTCCGCGGAGCTGGATCTGCCCGCCGACGTTCAGACTCAGATCGTCGACCTCGTCGTCGACTCCGCGGGCACCGCAATTCCTCTGCTTGACGAACGGGCTCCGGAGGCCGCCGCCATCGCTCGCGAGGCATTCAGCGATGCGACGCGGGTGTCGGCATACTCGGCGGCGGGATTCCTCGTGCTTGGCCTCCTCGCGTCGCTCCGGCTCTCGGGCTCGGGTCGCCGCGAGGACCACTTGGAGCCGGGCGCGCCCGTGGATGGCAAGGCTGCGGGTCGCGGCTCCGCTAGTGACGGCCGCGACGCCTGAACACCCGGCGAACCTTCTCGGTCACCGTCGCAGCGGGCGGTTCGTTGTATTCGTTTGCGAACTCTTGGCCGCTCATCCGCTGAATCGCTTCCATGACGTCGTCAGTTGCTTGCCGCCGGGCCTTGCCCGACTCGGCCGAGCCGTAGCCACGCACGTCGACGGGAGCTCCGAACTCGACCGTTACGCGTGCGAGGCGAATGCGGCTCGAGCCGGGCGGCTGCAGCTTTTCGGTGCCCGTGAGGGCGACGGGGATGACGACGGCATCCGAATTGAGAGCGAGCCAGGCGACACCCGTACGGCCGCGGTAGAGGCGACCGTCGCGCGATCGAGTGCCTTCGGGGTAGATCGCGAATGCGCCCCCGTCGTGCAAAACGGCCAGTCCGCTATTGAGAGCGTCTTGCGCCGCGTGACCCGCTCCACGCTCCACGGGGATCGCGCCGATGCCCGTGAAGAACACGCACGTGATCCAGCCGCGAAGACCGCGGCCCGTGAAGTAGTCGGACTTTGCGAGAAACGAAACCGACCTCGGCGCCACGAGAGTAATGACGACGCTGTCGATGAACGACAGGTGATTACTCGCAATGAGCACAGCACCCTTGCGCGGAACATTTGCGCGACCAAGAACCCGCGGCCTGAACACGAGGCGGGCAATGGGCGCGAGAAACACCCTCGCTAGAAACTTGATCACGGGGTTACAGCCTAAACGACCGCCTTCTTGCCCAGTGCCGTCTCCTCGATCGGGGCGAGGCCAGACTCGCGAAGCGCGCGGTAGTACTCCATCGCCTCCGCTTGACGTTCTTGCTCCGCGCCGAGCGCGATAGGAGCGCCGATGTGTTCGGGCGTGAACTCGAAAGCCGCGACGAGCGCGAGGGCGTGCTCGCGCAGTCTCGGCAGCAGCCGATCGTCAATGTACGACGTGATCGCGAGGGCGCGCTGCGCCGAGATGCGCCCATGAATGAGGTACCACGCGGCGTTCTTCTCGATGAGCCCGAGCCCGAAGAGATCGCGTAACCACGTGAGCACTTGCCGCGTGCCTTCGTCATCGATCTCGTCGACTGCATCCGTGAATGCCTCCCATTGAAGCAGCTCGGCGTGCGCTCGCGCCACCTCGATGAGCGCGTTCTGGTTGCTGTTGAAGAGTTGCGCGGCTTGCATCTTCGGGAGCTTGCTTGCGCCACGAAGTCGACCCGCAATCTCCCCCACCATCGTGTGAACGCGATCAGTGAGCAATTGGCGCTGCGAATCCGTGTCGCGGATGTAGCCGACCGAGCGAGCCGTGGAACCGAAGTCGACGACGCTTTGGGCCAATTGGCGCAGGCCCGTGCGGTTGAGTGCGGCATCCCCCACTTGCTCGGCTACATATTGAGCAAGCGCCCCCGCGTCGGCGGACGCGAACTTCTTCGAGTAGTCGGTGAGCAAGCGTTTGGCGACGAGCTGAAGCAGCACGTTGTTGTCGCCCTCGAACGTGGCGTAGATGTCCATGTCGGCGCGGAGGCTCGTGAGGCGGTTTTCCGCGAGAAATCCGTTTCCGCCGCAGGCCTCGCGCGCTTCCTGCAGGATGTCGAGAGCGGCCCACGTGCTGAGCGGCTTGAGCGCGGCCGCGAGCGTCTCGAGGTCTTGCCGGTCGGCGTCGGTGTCGTGAGCGCCACTGAAGACATCGTGAAACTTCTCGAGAAACACTTCGTGCGCGAACGACATCGCATACGTGGTCGCGAGTCGAGGCAGAAGTC
>JANOOQ010000139.1:0-1587 GCA_031421515.1 Leifsonia sp. | reverse complement strand
AGCGGTCGACGGCGTAGATCGACCGGGCCGCATCATGTCCGAGACGCTTGGCGACGAACTCCTCACCGGTGATGGTTTGTCCATCGCGCTCGTAGCTGTACGGGTGCACGTAGCCCTCGGCGACGAAATTGTCACCCTTGGCGAGCTGTGCAAAGGCCCGCTCCGCACTCCGGCGGTACATCACGAGGTCATGAAACGTTGTCTCCTGCTGCGTGAACCTGCCGTCGGGATTGCGCTCGAAATGCTCTTGGCCGATACGCACGTGCAGACGTGCTTCGCCGTTGACATTGAACGAGAGTTGCGGATCAGTGGCGATGAATCCCGAGAGGGATTGTTGGGTGTGGATCGCCATCAGAGATGCTCCTTAGTCTGGTCGGGTGACCCAAATGGGTCTCGGCTTGCTAGAGAGGTGCGCGCGTCATCCCCGGCGGAGCAACCTCTCGACACCGGCCCGTTGCGCGCTCAGTTCGGCGGCGTCGGGGCGCGCAGTCCACTCGCGCATCCTGGTCACGATGGGCGGAGCGGAGCGCAGCAGCACGAGCGCCGTGCCATACGGCAGGGTGCGGATGACGTCGGGCGGCATGATCGGCACGCGCCGTGTCGAGCGCTGATTCGAGCGCAACCCGCGCTCGCCGATGGTCACGGAGTCGGTGGTTTCATCACGGTCGCCGATGAGGGTGGAGAGATCCTGAAGGTCGCGGGAGCCGGATGCGCCGCCGAGCACGATCTTGGCGATGCTGGCGTCCCAGATCGCTGTCGCCGCATTCTCACCCCAGCGATTGCGCGCCTGGGCCATTGACTGTAAGACGGGCATCACCGTCAGCCCGGTACCCCCGCCCTCGGCCATGAGTACCGGGAGCGACGGCAGGGGCGCGAGGTTGCCGATCTCATCGAGCGCGAGCAGCACCGGCGGGTCGAGTCGCGCGCCGGGCGAGCGCGCGGCGAGCCGGCGCGCGGTTTCACTCGGTGCGCTGGCGATCACGCCGCACACGACGCTCAACTCCTCGTATGTGACTCCGCCCAATGCGGTCTTCACCGCGCGAGCAACTGCCTCCTCATGACGTCGTTTGGCGTCAGCGAGGAACTCCAGAGTGTGGTGCTCAAGCTGGGCGTCCACGGCGTCGTGATGAGGGCCACAGAGATAGATCAGATTGTCGGCAGAACCGCGCTGTTCGGGGCGCATTGCCTCGTCGTAGCGAGGGCCTCCTGGGCTGGCGGCCGCGATATGGGCCACCTTGCCGACAGCCTTCGGCTGGTCGCCGGCCGCTTGGGGGTCGAGAGTAAGTTCGACACCGCACTCGGGGTAGGCGCACCGATTGCCGCTGCGCGCGATGACGACCTTCTCCTGCGCCTGGGGCACGCGATCTCTGGTGGTCGTCGACGACATACAGTCGGGCTACCGAGCGGACGGAGCCAACTATCGCCCGACGCACGATTGGTGGTCGTGTCGGGCCATGGAAGTCTGGCGGGTCTCTCCCGCGCTGCACTCAGTCGCAACTCTCCGGGGGAGGGAGCCACGTGCCGGTGGCTGAGCGGCGAATTTGACCCGCTCGCCAGAAACTCTCCACAAAGCAACGGGAGCTACCC
>JANOOQ010000138.1:0-12841 GCA_031421515.1 Leifsonia sp. | reverse complement strand
TGCTTCACGCAACCGTTCTGCGCTAGCACGTTGCACCGCACAGCCCGCACGGCGGGCAATGTGAGCGGTTTGCTTGCTGTCCCGCGTTTGGGGGTAGACAATCGATGTATCGTCAACCTACGGAATGACGGGAATCGAATGCGCAAGAAGTTGCTCGCCGTCGCGCTTGCCACGGCCACACTCGCCACACTCGCTATCGGGGCTCCGGCCCAAGCAAGCACCGGCGGTGATGCCGATGGTGAGCTCCATCCGGATGTCGGGCTGATCCTGTACTACTCCGAAGACGGTCGCTTCCGCTGTAGCGCGACGCTCGTCTCGCCCACGGTCATCGTGACCGCGGCGCACTGCACGCAAGGAACCCTGGGCAAGACCCTCGTGACCTTCAACTCCGTCATTGCGGAGGCCCCGCCGAGCGGGTTCCCGATTGCCGCCAACCCGGGCGCGGGATTCACGGCCACTGAGATCACGAACGCCGGGTTCATCTCGGGCACCGCTTACACGCATCCCGCCTACTCCGACTTCACCGACATGGACAACTGGAACGACGTGGGTGTCATCGTGCTTGACGTGCCCCTCGCTGCTCACGGCTCCGACTACCCCGCGATTGCGTCAAACGGCACTCTCGACGCGATTGTGAATGGTGAGCTCAACAAGACCATCTTCACGGCCGTCGGCTATGGCACCGAGATTCGCAAGCCGCTCGAAGGGCCACAGAAGCCGCAGCCGATGTCCTACCCGCTTCTTCGTCGCTACGTCGACATGCCGGGGCAAAAGCTCACTCCGCAGATTCTGCAGACCAATGGCAACCCGAACGACGTGCGCGGCACGGGCGGCACGTGCTTCGGCGACTCGGGTGGCCCTGTCTACCTCGCTAGTGAACTCGTCGCCGTCACGAGCTACGGCTACACGTCGAACTGCCGCTACCTCGGCGGCTACCAGCGACTCGACATCCCGGTTGTGTCCGATTGGCTCGCGACCTTCGGGCTGTAACTACGCACGGTGGGGCGGGGTCGACTTTCGTCGGCCCCGCTTCTGCCGTTAACGCAGAATCGCAGACTCGCGCGGACTACAACAGGAAGATCGGCAGCGCGCCAGGATTTCGCGCGTGGACGATGACGAGAAACACGACGGCGTCGAAGAGCAAGTGCACCGTCAAGACGTAGGGCAGCGACTTGGTCTGCGAATAGATCCAGCCTTGCAGTAATGCGAACGGGATCGTGAGGAGAGGACCCCACGACTGATAGCCGAGCTCCCACAAGAACGACACGAAAACGATCGCTTGCAGAATGTTTGCTTGCCACACGGAAAAGTGCCGCTTGTAGAGCACGAAGACCGTGAGGATGAAGAAGAGCTCGTCCCACGTTCCGACAGCGTTTACCCCGATGAAGAGTCGCGCGATCTCGTGCCAGGCCGTGACCTCGGGCCAATTCAGGTAGACGCCCGTCGAGATGAAGTAGAACGGCAAAATGAGCCACCCGAGGGCGAGCACCACGGCCAAGTAGACCCACTGTGTTCGGGACCACGGCCATCCGCCCCTCCACTTGAAGCGGATCACGTAGTCCTTGAACACGAATCGCGACAAGAGGTAGGGCGCGGCTACGGCCGCCGAAAGCACGAACCCGAGGAGAAAGAAGTTGACCCAGCCGATGTTCGCTTCGACCGAGATCGTCGAGACGATGACCATGCCGACTGCGATGAGCAACAGGTCGCGGAACAAGCCTTCGGTTCGGGATGCCCGGTCGAGCCACCACGCGATCGCTAGGGCCACGGCGACAATCGCGTACCCGACGAGCACCATGCGCAGCGGAAAGAGCAACACTGCGGAACCGCTCAACAGCCCCGCGGGCACGAGCGCCCACGTCAGTGCGGGTCGGGGTGTGGCGTCGATCGAGGCGTCTGCTGGCACCGTGAAAGCGTAACGCGGCGGCGGCATGGCCAGCGAAATCCGCGCCGCACCCTGCCCGATAGAATTGGCGAATCCGACCGCCCACTCTTCTGGAGCCTCGTGACCCCCACCACCCCCGGTGTCGCTGACACCGTAGCGAACGCCGCCGCGACTCCCGAGAAGGTGCAGCCGTTTGCGGCCCTCGGACTCAAGCCAGACGAGTACGAGTCGATCAAGAAGATCCTTGGGCGTCGGCCGACGAGCGGTGAGCTCGCGATGTATTCCGTCATGTGGAGCGAGCACTGCTCCTACAAGAGCTCGAAGATCTACTTGCGCCAATTCGGCTCAAAGACGACCGAGAAGATGCGCAAGAACCTCATGGTCGGCATGGGCGAAAACGCGGGCGTGATCGACGTCGGCGAGGGCTGGGCGGTCACGTTCAAGATCGAGAGCCACAATCATCCGAGCTATATCGAGCCATTTCAGGGCGCAGCAACGGGCGTCGGTGGAATCGTGCGCGACATCATCTCGATGGGGGCGCGGCCCGTTGCGGTTATGGATGCCCTGCGCTTCGGCCACATCGATGACCCCGACACGGCGCGCGTCGTGCACGGAGTCGTATCGGGAATCTCGTTCTACGGCAATTGCCTTGGTCTTCCCAACATCGGCGGCGAGACGTGGTTCGACTCCGTCTACCAGGCGAACCCGCTCGTAAATGCTCTCGCGGTCGGCGTGCTTCGGCACGAAGATCTGCACCTCGCTAACGCGCGCGGCGCCGGCAATAAGGTCGTGCTGTTCGGGGCTCGCACGGGTGGAGATGGCATCGGCGGGGCATCCATTCTCGCGTCAGACAGCTTCTCAAAAGCCCCTTCGACGGGCTCAGGACGAGTGGCCCTCCCAGCGAAGCGCCCCGCGGTGCAAGTGGGCGACCCGTTCGCCGAGAAGGTGCTCATCGAGTGCTGCCTCGAGTTGTTCAAAAACGACCTCGTGCAGGGCATTCAAGACTTGGGAGCCGCAGGCATCAGTTGCGCGACGAGCGAGCTGGCATCAAACGGCGACGGCGGAATGTTCATCGAGCTCGAGAAGGTGCTCTTGCGCGACCCGACTCTCACGGCCGAGGAGATCCTCATGTCGGAGAGCCAAGAGCGCATGATGGCGATCGTCACGCCCGAGAAGCTCGAGGGATTCCTCGCCGTCACTGCAAAGTGGGATGTCGAGACAAGTGTGCTGGGTGAAGTGACCGACACGGGTCGCCTCATCATCAATTGGCACGGCGAAGAGATCGTCAACGTCGAACCGCGCACGGTCGCGGTGGATGGCCCCGTCTACGAACGCCCCGTCGCATACCCCACGTGGATCGACGCGCTGCAAGCCGATACAACTGAATCACTGCCGCGTTCGACCGACCTCAAGCAAGACGTTCTCACACTGCTCGGCAGCGCGAACCTCGCGGACAAGAGCTGGATAACGAACCAGTACGACCGCTACGTCATGGGCAACACGGCCTTGAGCTTCCCCGATGACGGCGGCATGGTGCGCATCGACGAGTCGAGCGGACTCGGCTTCGCGGTCGCGACCGACGCGAACGGCCGCTACTGCCAACTCGACCCATACGTGGGCGCGCAGCTCGCGCTCGCCGAGGCGTTCCGCAACGTCGCTGCGACGGGCGCGACTCCGGTCGCTGTAAGCGACTGCCTCAACTTCGGTAGCCCCGAAAACCCCGAGGTGATGTGGCAGTTCTCGCGGGCCGTCGAAGGCCTTGCCGACGGATGCCTCGAGCTCGAGATTCCCGTGACCGGTGGCAACGTGAGCTTCTACAACCAGACGGGCGACGTGCCCATTCACCCGACGCCCGTGGTCGCAGTTCTCGGCGTCATCGATGATGTCGCGAAACGAATCCCGAGTGGCTGGCAAGACGAAGGCAACAACATCTACTTGCTCGGGGTCACGCGCAACGAGCTCGACGGTTCGGCGTGGGCGGGAACGATCCACAGCCACTTGGGCGGCGTGCCTCCCGCGGTAGATCTGGGCGCTGAACTGAAGCTCGCGGCGCTCATCGCCGCGGGGGGTGAGCAGAGCCTCGTGGCATCCGCTCACGACCTCGCAGACGGCGGACTCGCGGTCGCGCTCTCGGAAGCCGTTATGCGCTTCGGCATCGGCGCTCGCGTGTGGATCACCGAGATCATGGAACGCGACGGCGTCGATGCAACAGCCGCGCTCTTCAGCGAATCAGCGGGCCGGATGCTCGTGAGTGTGCCGCGCGAAGACGACGTGAAGTTCGTGGGACTGTGCGAAGGGCGCGGGTACCCCGTCTTGCGCATTGGAGTCACCGACACCAGTGGCTCGCTTGAGCTTCAAGACGAATTCACACTCTCGATCGACGAGTTGCGCGGAGTGCACCAAGCGACTCTTCAAGCGGCGTTCGGCGCTTAAGGCCGCGTCTCGATCGAGCCCGTCGTCGCGATCGACTGGTGGTGGTGAATCACTTCGGCGACGATGAAGTTCAAGAACTTCTCGGCGAAGGCGGGGTCGAGGTGGGCTTCTGCTGCGAGCGCCCTCAACCGCGCAATTTGCACCTTCTCGCGCTCGGGGTCAGAAGGGGGCATGCCCGTCGCCGCTTTCAAGCGACCGACCCCTTGAGTGAACTTAAAGCGCTCAGCCAACAAGTGCACGAGCGCCGCATCGATGTTGTCGATGCTTTGACGCAGGCTCGTGAGATCTGCCTCCGCGTCGATTGTGGTCATACGCACAAATCTAGTGCGAGAGCGTGACTGGGTCGGTGAAGGCAGCGAGCCGCGATTCGAGTTGAGCCCGAACCTCCGGCCACTCCTCGACGAGCACGGAATACACCGCGGCGTCGCGCCACGTTCCGTCGGCTCGGAGTCGGTCGCGTCTTACGATTCCCTCAAACGTCGCGCCGAGCTTGAGGATCGCTGCCCGCGAACGCTCGTTGAGGGCATCCGCTTGCAGCTTGACGCGCCCGAAGCCGTGGTCGAAGGCCTCGGTCAGCATGAGCAACTTGGCCTCGGGGTTCACAGCGGTCGCCCAAACTCTGGGGTCGTACGCAGTCCAGCCGATGTGCGTGTGCTCGTTGGCTTCGTCGAAAT
The DNA here is from genome assembly GCA_031421515.1 of Leifsonia sp. Classification (GTDB taxonomy): domain Bacteria; phylum Actinomycetota; class Actinomycetes; order Actinomycetales; family Microbacteriaceae; genus Rhodoglobus. The sequence goes on along the minus strand of JANOOQ010000138.1, from coordinate 7,849 downwards.
CAGCCATGGTGGATGTTCCTACCAGCGCAGAGTCATCCGCTCCGCCTCGAAGCCGGATCGCATACACGTTGCCCGCGTGCCAATTGAAGTAGCCGCGGGCGAATTCTACGAATTCAGTTTGCGTCGCTCGATGCGCCGCGGGGCCTCCGCCCCAGCCGCCCTCGAACACCGCGGGCGAACCGATTGCGTCGTACAGGGCGGGGAGGTCGTCGTCGAGAAGGGGCTCGAGTCGAATCAAGCGCCCCTCGAGAACGCGCGGTTCGGGTCGGGTCGCAGGCACTCGACCACACTACAGTTGCCCCATGACGGCAACCTGGCGTGACTCTGCTCTCGTTCGCATCGCCGGCTCGGCCGCCGCATGGTTTCTCTTCTCGCTGTGCTTCAGCCTTCTGCTACAAGTGAGCCTCGTCGTCATGTCACTCGGTGGCTCGTGTGCGAGTGGCGGGCCGTACGACATCGCCGTCGAGTGCCCTGACAATGCCTGGTTCGCGCCCGTGAGCATTTGGGGTGGACTCGGGGCTGTTGCCATTTCAGCGTTCTTCGCTCGAGGATTCGGCACGCCTTTGACGACGTGGGCGTGGCCGATCCTGTTCGTCGGACTCGGCGGAGCGTTCCTTGCTGCCTTCATCTTCGGTCAAGACATCATCGGCCTCATCATCGGTTCCATGTTCGTAGTGATGGGGCTCGTGCCGCTCGTGCTCGAGTTGCGCGGGAGCCGGCAGCGAGTGTTCGTCGGACAATTCTCGGCCAGTGGCAAACAGTTCTACGAGGGAGAGTCCGCTCGACGCGCGCTCATGTCGCCCAAAGAGCCCAACCCCGAGGGCTCTGTAGCGCCCACCTTTAGTGATGGGGCGCTCGCGCTCGGGCTCACGTTCGGCGCAGTGGCGCTCGGCTACCTGACCGCAGTTGCGTGGTTCAACTAGGGCAAGAGGTTGTGGCGCACGACAATCGCTTCGCGGTCGGGGCCGACCCCAATCGCCGATATGCGTGAGCCGCTCATGGCCTCGAGAGCGAGCACGTAGTCTTGCGCGTTCTTCGGTAGCTTGTCGAAGTCGCGCACTCCCGTGATGTCTTCGCTCCACCCGGGGAAGTTTTCGTAGATCGGCACAGCGTGGTGGAAGTCCGATTGTGAGACAGGCACCTCTTCGACGCGAACGCCCTCAACGTGATACGCGACGCACACGGGAATCGTCTCGAGCCCCGTGAGCACGTCCAGCTTCGTGAGTACGAAGTCCGTGACTCCGTTGACTCGCGCCGAGTACCGCGCGATGGGTGCGTCGTACCAACCCGTGCGACGCGGTCGCCCCGTCGTCGTTCCGAACTCGAAGCCCTTTGCCCTCAAGAACTCGCCCGACTCGTCATGCAGCTCGGTCGGGAACGGTCCCGCGCCGACTCGCGTCGTGTACGCCTTGACGATGCCGATTACGCGAGTGAGCCGGTTCGGCGCGACGCCAGATCCCGTGGCCGCACCTCCACTCGTCGAACTCGACGAGGTGACGAAGGGGTACGTACCGTGATCGACGTCGAGCATGGTCGCTTGACCGCCCTCGAACACGACGGTCTTACCCGCGTCGAGCGCTTGGTTGAGCAAGAGCCCCGTGTCGGCGACCATGGGTCGCAGCCGCTCGGCGTAGCTCAAGAGATCGGCGACGATTTCGTCGACCGCAATTGCCCGGCGGTTGTAGATCTTGACGAGCAAATGGTTCTTGACGTGAAGCGCGCCCTCAACCTTTTGGCGAAGAATGTTTTCGTCAAACAAATCCTGGATCCGGATGCCCACACGATTGATCTTGTCGGCGTAGGCCGGTCCGATCCCCCGTCCTGTGGTGCCAATCTGGCGGGACCCCAGAAACCTCTCCGTGACCTTATCGAGGGTGCGGTGGTATTGCGTGATGACGTGAGCATTCGCGCTCACGACGAGCTTCGAGACATCCACGCCCCGACTCGCTAGCGCGGTCAGTTCGTCGAAGAGTACCTCGATGTCGATCACGACACCGTTGGCGATGACGGGCACGACGCCTTCTGTCAGGATGCCCGACGGCAGCAAGTGCAGCGCATACTTCTGATCGCCAATGACTACGGTGTGCCCGGCATTGTTGCCGCCGTTGAATTTGACGACGTAGTCGATGCGGTCGGACAGGAGGTCGGTGGCCTTACCCTTGCCCTCGTCGCCCCACTGGGCGCCGATGATGACGATTGCTGGCACGGGAGGTCCCTTCGATCGGGCGGGGATTACACCTCAGTCTACCGGTGGGGCTGTTGCGTGCTGGGTCACCCACACGTGCATCGCGATCGCCGCCGCGGCCGACGCGTTAATGCTGCGCGTCGATCCGTACTGCGTGATCTCGACCGTGGCATCCGCCGCCGCGAGCGCATCAGCGCTCAACCCCGGCCCCTCTTGGCCGAAGAGCAGCACGCAGCGCTCGGGCATGCGGAACGACTCGATCCGCATGCTGCCCTCAACGTTGTCGAGCGCGATAATTGCCAGGTCGTGCTGTGTCGTCCATGCGACGAACGCCGCGACATCCGGATGGTTAAGCACGTGCTGGTAGCGGTCGGTCACCATCGCGCCGCGCTTGTTCCAGCGACGGCGCCCGATGATGTGCACGGTTTCTGCCGCGAAGGCGTTCGCGCTGCGCACGATCGAGCCGATGTTCATGTCGTGTTGCCAATTTTCGATTGCGACGTGGAACGGATGCCGTCGCTCATCGAGATCGGCGATGATCGCCTCCATCGTCCAGTAGCGGTACCGGTCGATGACATTGCGGGAGTCGCCCTTGGCGAGCAACTCCTGGTCGTAGCGCGCGTCGGAAGGCAGCTCACCGCGCCACGGACCGACGCCGTGCGTCGACAACTCGTGGCTCGGGTTTGGCTCGACTACTCCCACACAGTCGAGGGTAATGGCGTTCTCTCAACAGAGATGGCGCGGGATCGTCGGCCCGTCGGTAGCCGGTCATAGACTGATGCCATTGACCAGCCTGAGGAGGTGCCTTTGTGAGCAACGCTGCGAGCAACAACCATCGCACTGACGATCAGGTCACACGCGAGCAAGCGCTCGGCGAGATCAGTGATGTGCTCCTCAATCTTGAGCACACAATTGCGCGGGCGAAAAAGGCTCTAGTGCGTGTGCGCAAGGGCGGTGGCGACAACAACATCGAGTTTGCGCTTGTCGAAGCAATCGCCGATCTCGAGCGCACGCACAAGCGCTTCATGCAAGACACCTACTACGCCGGCGATTCGGTGCGGCTAATCTGACCGTGCGCAGCGGCCCAGAGATTCAGGATGCCCTTCAAAAGTTTGTAGGCAAATGGGGCAATTATGCGGGCTCCGAGAAGGCCGAAGCGCAGACCTTCCTCAATGAACTTTTCGCGGCATACGGCTCTGACCGGGCAGAGGTGGGCGCACTGTTCGAAGACTTCAAATCCACAGCTGGCTTCATGGATCTGCACTGGCCAGGCATTCTTATTGTAGAAATGAAGCGGCCGTCCTCTCCCCTCGAGAAGGCGAAGGACCAGCGGCAGCGATATTGGCAAGAATCTTCGAACTCGGCCGCGGGCATCCCGGCTGCTCGGTTTGTAATCGCGTGTAACTTTCAGCAGTTTGAAATCTGGGAGCCGGGTCGGTTTCCCAATGAGCCACGTATCTCGTTTCCCCTCGCAGAGTTGCCCGACCGGTATGACTCACTCCTGTTCTTGCAGTCGGAGACGAGTGAGCCCGTGTTTGCAGAGCACCGACGAGCCCTTACGGCCGAAGCGGCGAAGCACATCGCCGAGCTCTACAACTCACTCGCCGACCGTGCGGCCGCCCCGATCGATGAGATCCAACGGTTCACGATGCAAGTCGTGTGGTGCCTGTTTGCAGAAGACCTAGGGATGCTCGACGGCTACCCACTTCAGGCGACGGTGGACGCCCTTCTTAAGGAGTCGAGCCCCGACTCTGCGCGTGACATCGGCTACCTTTTCACCCTCCTAAATCAGAAAGGTAATCACAATCGCCAAGGGCGTTATGCGGGTACCCGCTACGTCAATGGCGAACTTTTCGCCAAGCCCGCCGCGGTGTTCATGAACAAGGACGAGCTCTCGCACCTAAGAGACGCCGCCGAGTTCGACTGGCGCGCGGTCGATCCTACGATCTTTGGATCTCTCATGGAGGGAGTTCTTGGCGAAGAGCGCCGCGAACGGCTCGGGGCGCACTACACGCACGAGTCCGACATCATGAAGATTGTCACGCCCACGATCATCCGGCCATGGCGCGAGCGGATCGCCGCGACATCCACCCCTGCCGAAGCGCGCGAGTTGCTCGACGAGCTGTGCAAGTTCCGAGTGCTCGACCCTGCATGTGGCTGCGGCAACTTCCTCTACGTGGCCTACCGAGAGCTGCGCTCCCTTGAGCAGGAAATAAAGCAGCGTGTCACCACGCTCGCGGAAGCGTCTGGCGTGCCTGCCCCATCGACCAAAGGGATCTATTACCCGCTCGCCAACATCCGCGGCATCGACATCGAACGAATCGCGGTACTCATCGCTCGAGTAACCCTCTGGATGGGGCACCGCCAGATGGTCGACCGCTTTGGCGAGGCCGAGCCGGTGTTGCCGCTGATCGACCTCTCGGGAGTCCAGGCTGCGGATGCGCTTGCGGTCCCTTGGCCAGAGGTGGATGCAATTATCGGCAACCCGCCTTTCCTTGGTGGAGGACAGCTACGTGGCAGCCTTGGGCCTGAATACGTCGATTGGCTCAAAGCAACGTTCGGTGCCGGGTTACGGGATCTTTGTACGTACTGGTTTCGGCGCGCGAATGACCATCTTAAGGTTGGCCAGCGCGCTGGACTGGTCGGGACTAACTCGATTTCGCAGAACATGGGGCGCGAGGCGTCGCTCGACTACATAGTTGCGAATGGCGGTGTAATTACCGACGCCGTGTCGAGCCAGAAGTGGCCCGGGGACGCGAATGTACATGTGGCAATCGTGAATTGGGTGAAGTCCCCGTCAAGCTACCCAACCCACATCGAACTTGACGGCGCGCAGGTAGAGCGAATCAGTTCGAGCCTCCGGGTGATGGTCGAGGGCCAATGGCGACCAGCGGTTCTTCAGCGAAACCGCGGAATGTGTTTTGAGGGTCCTAGCCCAAAGGCGAAAGGTCTCATTATTGATAACCCAACTGCCTTGACCCTCCGAGCTATGGGCGATGCCGAATACGGCGATGTTGTTCGCCCGTACCTAACAGCAAGTGACCTCACCGACGACCCAGCCCAGCGACCTTCGCGGTGGACGATCGATTTCGCGACGCTTTCGCTTGAAAAGGCTGCGAAATACCCCGCCGCCCTCAAGATCCTGCGCCATGACGTTCGCCCCGAACGTGAAAAGAACAACAGGAAGTCGTACCGCGACCTCTGGTGGCAGTTCGCCGAACCGCGGCGTGCCATGAGAACCGCGCTCAACGGTCTCTCCCGATATGCTGCGATCGCCGGTCATGCCAAGCGAACTTCGTTTGCGTGGGTCAGTCCTGCGACGCTTGCTAGTAACGCCACCAACGTGTTCGCGTTCGACGACGACTACTCAATGGGCATCCTGATGTCGCGCGCCCATGACGCGTGGGCGTGGGCGCAGTCCTCAACCCTTGAGACGCGCCTCCGTTACACACCGACCACCGTATTCGAGACCTTCCCTTGGCCCGACCCCTTAGATGCTGCGACCCGCAGACGGATCGCGACCGCGGCATCCACCCTGTATGCGCGTCGCAGCGAGCTTTGCCTCGAACAAAACATCGGGCTCACGAAGCTTTACAACCTCATGGATGACGGCGCTTTCGCCGACCTTGCCACGCTTCACAAGGCGCTGGACGTCGCCGTCGCTGAAGCCTACGGTTGGCCCGCATCCGTTGCGCAAAATGGCCCCGAACTCGTAATCCGACTCACCGAACTCAATCGGCAGATCAGTCAAGGCGAGCGCGATTACGACCCGTTCAGCGAGCGACGATAACGCATGACCTGGACGCCCGACGGCCCGAACCTCGTCTTCGCGGGCGATAATCTGCCGATCATTAGTGCGCTACCTGATGCCTCGTTCCGGCTCATTTACGTCGACCCTCCGTTTAACACCGGCCGCACCCAATCCCGCCAGGTCATCACGACCAAGAGAAGCAGCGAAGGCACGCGCACGGGATTCAAAGGCCACAGTTACGACACCATCAAGGGCATCCTCTATAGCTACGACGACAGCTTCGCCGACTACTGGGAGTTTCTCGGGCCCAGGCTCGAGCAAGCGTGGCGGTTGCTCGATGACCGCGGCACGCTCTATGTGCATCTCGACTTCAGAGAAGCGCACTACGCGAAGGTAGTGCTCGACTCTCTCTTCGGGCGGGAGTGCTTTCTCAACGAAATAATTTGGGCGTACGACTACGGCGCGCGCGCAACGAAGAAGTGGCCGGCCAAGCACGACACGATTCTCGTGTACGTCAAGAATCCGAAGACCTACTTCTTCGACAACGAGGCGGTAGATCGGGAGCCCTACATGGCCCCAGGACTCGTGACGGCCGAGAAGGCCGCGCGCGGCAAGCTCCCGACCGACGTGTGGTGGCACACAATCGTGTCTCCCACCGGCAAGGAGAAGACGGGCTACGCGACACAAAAGCCCGCGGGAATCTTGCGCCGCGTCATCCACGCGTCGAGTCAACCTGGCGACTGGGTGCTCGACTTCTTCGCGGGCAGCGGTACGACGGGGGCAGTGGCCGAGTCCCTCGATCGAAGATTCGTGCTCGTCGACGAAAATCCCGAGGCAATCGAGGTAATGCGAAAGCGACTACCGGGAACCACGGTGTTCATTTAACGCCCGTACGATTGCGGCATGAGCAATCGCGGCGATATCGAATGCTGGCTCACCGACATGGACGGTGTGCTCGTGCACGAGAACCACCCGATTCCGGGTGCCTCGGAGTTGTTGCAACAGTGGCGCGACGAAGACAAGCCCTACCTCGTGCTCACGAACAACTCAATCTTTACGCCGCGCGATTTGAGCGCGCGGCTCAAGGCCTCGGGACTCCACGTGCCGGAAGAGTCGATTTGGACATCGGCGCTCGCGACGGCAGACTTTCTCGATTCGCAAATGCCCGGCGGTAGTGCATTCGTAATCGGTGAGTCCGGCATCACGACGGCTCTGCACGAAGCGGGCTTCGTCATGACCGAGAGTGACCCGGACTACGTCGTGATCGGCGAGACGCGCAACTACTCGTTCGAGGCGATCACGAAAGCAATCCGGCTCATCGGTGACGGGTCGCGATTCATTGCTACGAATCCGGATGCCACGGGCCCGAGCGCCGACGGACCAATGCCGGCCACAGGAGCGGTAGCCGCGCTCATCACCAAGGCGACGGGCAAGGAGCCCTACGTCGTCGGCAAGCCCAACCCCATGATGTTCCGCTCGGCCATGAATAAGATCGGTGCGCACAGCGAGAACACGGGCATGATCGGTGACCGAATGGACACCGACATCGTCGCGGGAATCGAAGCGGGGCTCCACACCATCCTGGTGCTCACGGGAATCAGCGATGAGGCCGAGATCAAGCGCTACCCGTTCAGGCCCGACGAGATTTTGAACAGCGTCGCTGATTTGCTCAACGACTCGCCGATCGAATCAGACGCCGAGTAGCTACGGGGTTGCTGCCGGTGTTGGTGTCGGTGCAACCTGCGGAACGGCGACGGATGTCGTGAAGTTCTCGCCCGTCGAGCGGGTAACGAAGCAGAAGTACGTGCGGTTTCCGTCATCCCAGTCCGTCGCGTCTACAGCGAAACTGGCTTCGACTTGCACGTCTTTCGCCGCTCCAGCTGCCGCGTAGTTGATGATCGTCGGCGGCGTGC
>JANOOQ010000137.1:0-1955 GCA_031421515.1 Leifsonia sp. | reverse complement strand
CCGCACTACTGGCCGCTATCGATGAAGTACCGCGCCGACTACCAATCGGTCAACGTGCCGATGCTCGCGGTCGTGCGCGGCCGCGCGGCCGTTGCGCTGCAAGTCGTGCTTTATGCGTGGGCGACCGTGGCGTGTTCCCTGTTGCTGATTCCCGTTGCGCCCATGGGTCTCTTGTATACGGTTGTCGCGGTGGCTGGCGGGGCGTGGTTCATCTACGAGTCACACCGGCTCTATAACACCGCGATTCGCCACGGCGACGTGCGACCCATGCGGGTATTCCACAGCTCGATTACCTACTTGACGCTGCTCTTTATCGCAGTGGGGATCGACCCGCTACTTCCGTTCTAGCTCGCGATCGGCTCGCAGCGAAAGCACAACGGCCGTCATGGCCGCGGCGAGGCAGCACGCGAGAACCATGTGCGCGGCGACGAGCACTTCAGGCAAACCGAGGCGCGCTTGAGCGAGCCCGACGATTACTTGAGCGCTTTCGATTGCGAGCAGCACTACCGTGAAGCGGATGAGGCGCACTATGCCGAGGCGCCACGCAGCAACAACAAGCAGCACGGTTGCCGCGACGGTCGCATATGCGGGCCATGAGTGCACGTGTTGAAGCCACTCTGGGTCGAGTCCGTTCCTCGCGGCACCTCCGTCGCCTGCGTGAGGACCGGACCCCGTGGTGACAACTCCGATAAGAATCGTGAGGCCCACGAGAACTGACGTCGCGTGAGTGAGCGCGCTGAACCAGCGCGGCGCGACCGCCCGATTGCCGCGTGGTCCGCAGTAAGCGCGGTACACGAGCATCGTCGATAGGGCGACGAGAATCACGGACAGCACGAAGTGCAGCCCCACGATCCACGGGTTGAGGTCGGTCAGTACCGAGACGCCGCCGATGACGGCTTGCATCGGGATGCCGAGACCGATGAGCAGCGCGAGCACGAACAAATCGCGCCGATCGCGGCGCAACCGCACGACGCGCGCGAACATGACGACGGCAATTGCGACGAGCACGAAGGTGAGAAGTCGATTGCCGAACTCGATAGCTCCGTGGATGCCCATCTCAGGTGTTGCGACGAGTGAACCCTCTGTGCACTCGGGCCACGTCGGGCAGCCAAGGCCCGAACCCGTGAGCCGCACGGCGCCACCCGTGCCGACGATCAGGATTTGAGCGACAAGGGTAGCTATCGCGAAACCTTGCGTGCGGGCATCCACTAGCGTAGGCAGCCGCGCGAAAATTGCGTTCAGTGTGGATCCTCCTGTTATTTGCAGCCACTGTCTGTAGAATCGACTTGTTCAGGAACACAGCCCATGCCGGGGAGTCAGCGTAGACACCGGAGCGATCGCTCCCTAGTCCTGCTTCAGTCTAAGCAAGCCTCAGCAGACTTCTATTTCTGCTCGCTTGCGAGGGAATGCCGCGAGAACCAATTCGGTTTTACCGGTCAGGGAAAGAGGAACAATGACTGACGTGCTGATCAACCGACCGGAGCTCAACGGACTCGGGCAGTACGAGTTCGGCTGGTCCGATTCTGACGCAGCCGGTGCATCCGCTCGCCGAGGAATCAATGAAGAGGTCGTCACCGACATCTCGAACCTCAAAAACGAGCCAGCTTCCATGCTCAAGCTTCGGCTCAAGGGTCTCGATCTGTTCCGCCGCAAGCCCATGCCAACGTGGGGTGCAGACCTCTCGGGTATCGACTTCGAGAACATCAAGTACTTCGTGCGTTCGACGGAGAAGCAAGCGCAGACGTGGGAAGACCTTCCCGAAGACATTCGCAATACTTACGAGAAGCTGGGACTTCCCGAGGCGGAGCGCAAGCGACTCGTATCTGGTGTCGCGGCGCAATATGAGTCCGAAGTGGTATTCCACTCGATTAACGCCGAGCTCGAAGCGCAAGGCGTCATCTTCATGGACACCGACACGGCGCTGCGTGAACACCCCGAGTTCTTCGACGAGTACT
>JANOOQ010000136.1:0-2223 GCA_031421515.1 Leifsonia sp. | reverse complement strand
CTTCTGGCGTCAAGTCGGCCCAGGCCGGAAAAGCCTTGCGCGCGGCATCCACGGCAAGATCAATTTCGGTTGCTGTGCCCCGCGCGATGTCGCCGAGAAAGCTGCCGTCGATCGGCGAGGTGTTGCGATAGGTCTCTGCGGATGCGACGCGGGCACCACCAATGAAGTGGCGCGTGTCAACGGCCACTCCCGCTACGTCGATCGTCGTCATCCCGGCTCGCCCTTAAGTCATTCGGATACTAATGACTTACTGTAGCTGGATTGAGTGCGGGGCGACAAGCCCGCAACTACTCCTGGTTCTCGACGTTCGCCGTGATGAGGCGCAGCATCTCGGCGAGTTCATCGCGGCGCGCGGGATCCACGGGGCCGGCGATGTGCCGCTCTTGCTCATTGAACGCGGGAAAGAGTTCGGTCATGAGCTCGCGCCCCGCGGGCGTGAGCGTGACGACCACGAGCCGGCCATCCGCTTGACTGCGCTCGCGATTCAGCCAGCCGCGGCCCTCGAGCGTCGACAAGACACCTGTGAGGGTCGCCTTCGAGAAGCCGCCCTCGAGTGCGATCTGGCGCGTCTCGATGGGCTCCCAGATCCACGTGACCCACAACACGACAAACGCTGTCCACGAGAGGTTGTTCTCAGAGAGCACGGTGCGCTCGAAGTGGTTGCGCACGGCCGTCGCGGCCCGGAACAGGTTGGATGCCACGGCCATCGCCGAGTAGTCCAAAGGCAGTCGTCCGAGCTTCGACTCGACCTGCCGCTCGGTCTCCGCAAGCGTGTGTGGACCCGCCATTTTCGAGCTCCTTCCCGCCACGGTGTTCTGCCACTCTAATCGACCGTGTCGTTGCGACCGTGGCATTGCGACACCGACGGGTCTACTATTTGTTCGTATCCAAACAATGCAGTGGAGGAACGAGTTGGCTTCAACGTCGAAAGTAACTTTGTCTGACCTCGATCTCTTCGAGACGGGTAACCCTTGGGCCGCGTTCGATGAGCTGAGATCGGCCGCTCCCGTGCACTGGGATCCAGAGGATGCACCGAACCACGGTTTCTGGTCGCTCACGCGGTATCACGACATCGTGAGCGTGCTTCGTGACACCGAGACGTTCTCGAGCGAGCGCGGCACCGTCAACCTCGAGGAGCTCGACGCCGAGCAAATTGAAGCGCGCAAGTCGATGCTCGAGACCGACGGTGTGCGACACCGCTCATTGCGCCGACTCATGCAAGGCGAATTCACGCCGCGCGCGGTCGCGGGCTACGAGACATTCCTGCGCGGCCTCACCGCGACAACCCTTGACGCTGCATTTGCGAAGGGCGAGTTCGATTTCGTTGCCGAAGTCGCCGCCGACTTTCCGATCCGCGTGCTCGCGCGCATGCTCGACGTGCCAGACACCGACATCTACAAGCTCATCGAGTGGGGCAACCGCATGGTCGGCAACACCGACCCCGAGCACGCCGACGTATTGGCGGACTCCGAGGAGAGCGAGAAGTACAGGCTGCTTCCCTTCCGCTCCCCCGCGGCCCAAGAGGTATTCGATTACGGTCGCGAGCTCGCCAACGAGCGCCGCGGAACGGATCGCACCGACCTCGTGTCGCGACTCGCGAACCAAGTGCCCGAAGACGGCATCCCCCTCTCGGAGCGAGACTTCAACAGCTACTTCTTGTTGCTCGTCGTCGCGGGCAACGAGACGACTCGCCACACGATCACTCACTCGATGAATTACCTGATCAACAACCCCGACCAACTCGCTTTGTTGCAAGAGCGCCCCGAGCTCATCCCGTGGGCTGTCGAGGAGTTCTTGCGCCTCGCGAGCCCCGTGTACCACTTCCGGCGCACGGCAACGCGCGACACCGAGATCAACGGTCAAGCAATTCGCGAGGGCGACAAGGTCGTCACGTGGTTCGCAGCGGGCAATCGCGACCCCGAGATCTTCGACAACCCCTACGTCATGGATGTCACGCGCAGCCCCAACGAGCACATGGCTTTCGGCCGCGGCGGACCGCACATGTGCCTCGGCAACGCGCTCGCCAGGCTCGAGATCCGGATCATGTTCGAGAACCTCCTGCCGCGCATCTCTTCGATGACGGCGACCGGTGAGGTCTCGCGATTGCGCAGCAACTTCGTCAACGGCATCAAGCGGATGCCGGTGAGCGTGGAGCTAGCATGAACCGGCTCGCATGAGTCACGACGAGATTCACGCGCAGCCGCACCCGGTGTGGGGAGACGA
>JANOOQ010000135.1:0-4304 GCA_031421515.1 Leifsonia sp. | reverse complement strand
ACCGTGCTCATGCGAGTGCTGGGAGACGTGGATGCTTCGCCCGAAATAGACACGACGGTCGTCGTAACGAAGCCCGGCGACCGCTGGCTCTTGTGCTCAGACGGTCTCAGCAGTTACGTCGCGGAAGACAAGCTGCACGCCGTGCTCGCTTCGAGCCTGAGCGCACCGGACGCCGCCGACAAGCTCGTCAAGGAAAGCCTCGACCAAGGCGCGCCAGACAACGTCACGGTGATCCTTGTCGACATCGACTCGACGTCTGATTCGTCCCACGTTCCGCCACTGACGGTGGGGTCGGCCGCTGTGCCTCTCGTGTTCGACGGCGACACCGCTCGACGCTCGGTGCGCCTGCCCAGCCTGCTGTTGCATCCGCTCAAGGCAACGCAGACCGACGATAGCCACTTCGAACCCGAATCCGACGAGTACCTCACGGCCCTCATCGTCGAGGATCGCAAGCGCGCTCGCCGGCGCAAGGTCTCGTGGCTCGTCTTCATCGGAATCGTGATCGCGACGATCGTCGGCGTGGGAGTGCTTGGCTATCAGTTCACGCAGCGGCACTTCTATGTCGGCGAGAGCGATGGGCGGGTCGCGATCTTCCAGGGCGTGCAGCAAGACATCGGCCCCATTGAGCTTTCACACGTGTACAAAACGACCACGATCGTCCTTACCGACCTCCCGCCGTATCAGCGCGCAGCAGTCGAGGCGACCATCAGCGCCGATGATCTCGCGGATGCGCAGCGCATAGTGGACCGGTTGTCGGATGACCGCCTCCCGTAGCGACGAGGGGCTTCGGTCCAGCTTTACCTCCACGATTCGGCTCAAGCTGCGCGTGCCGGCTCGCTTGCGCAATCTCGAGTTCGTGCTCGTCTTGTTCGCGATCTCGATTAGCGTCGGCGCGATCGCTCTCGTTCAATTGGGCGCGATCGGGTCGTTCGACTTTGGAATCCTCGTACTCTCCGTGTTTCTCGGCGTCTTAGTGCTCGGGATGCACGTCACCCTGAGACTCGTCGCCGTCGACGCGGATCCGCTCATCCTGCCCATCGTGACGGTACTCAACGGGCTCGGAATCGCGATGATCTACCGGCTCGACCTCGCGGAGGGCCTCGCAGGTTGGGACGGCGCGGGAACGCGCCAAATCGTGTGGACGGGCATGGCGATCCTCATCGCGATGGGCGTATTGATTGTCGTGCGCAACCACCGTGTGCTGCAGCGCTACCGCTACATCGCGATGTTCAGCGGAATCGTGCTGCTGCTCCTGCCCATGTTGCCGCTTATCGGTGCGACGAAGAATGGTGCGCGGCTGTGGGTCGAGATCGGTCCCTTCTCGTTCCAGCCCGGCGAGCTCGGCAAGGTTGCACTCGCGATCTTCTTCGCGGGATACCTCGTAACAGCGCGCGACTCGCTCTCGATGGTGGGCCGCAAGTTCTTGGGGATGCAGTTTCCGCGAGCTCGGGATCTCGGTCCGATTCTCGTTGTGTTCGCGGCATCCATGCTCGTGCTCGTATTTCAGCGTGACCTGGGGACCGCCTTACTGTACTTCGGACTCTTTCTCGTGATGACCTACGTCGCGACGGGACGGTCAAGCTGGATCGTGCTGGGTCTCGGCATGTTTCTTGTCGGTGCATACATCGCGAGCCAAACCCTGAGCTACGTGGCCGGGCGCGTAAGCACGTGGCTCGACCCGTTCAGCGAAGAGAACTTCAATGCCGAGGGCGGCAGTTATCAACTCGTGCAGGGTCTGTTCGGGCTAGCGGATGGCGGCCTCATCGGCACGGGGCTCGGCCGAGGCCGACCCGACCTCACCCCCCTGGCCGAGAGTGACTACATCATTTCCGCGCTCGGCGAAGAGCTCGGTCTCGTCGGACTCTTTGCGATCCTCGCCTTGTACTTGCTCCTCGTCGCGCGCGGATTCCGAATCGCCTTCGCCGGTCAAGACGACTTCGGGCGTCTCCTCGGTGTGGGTCTCGCATTCGTCATCGCGCTCCAGCTCTTCGTCGTGATCGGCGGCGTGACGCGAGTCATCCCCCTCACGGGGCTCACGACGCCGTTCCTCGCCGCGGGCGGCTCTTCCCTCGTCGCGAACTGGATTATCGCTGCCCTCCTCCTGCGGCTCTCCGACTCCGTGCGCAACCAGCCCCGCCTCGTCGTCGATCCTCTTGAGCCCGCCGAAAACCGACTGGTGGTGGGTCAGTGAACAAGGAACTCAAGAGAGTGAGCATGGTTGTGCTCCTCATGTTCCTCGCGCTCTTCACGTCGAGCACACTCATTCAAGTCGTTGCGTCCGACGAGTTGCGAGCCGATGGACGCAACTCGCGCACGCTCTACGCGAGCTATTCCGCCGAGCGAGGTCCGATCCTCGTCGATGGCCAAGCGATCGCACAATCCGTACCGACCGACGACGAGTATAAGTTCCTGCGCACTTACTCCAACGGGATGCTCTACGCCCCCGTCACTGGCTACTTCACCCTCAATCAAGGCAATACGGGAATCGAGGGCGAGCTCAATGACTATTTGAGCGGAACCTCGAACTCGCAGTTTCTCGACCAGATCAACTCAATTCTGACGGGTCAAAACCCCAAGGGTGCCGCGGTCGAACTCACGATCGACCCCGTCGTGCAGCAGGCGGCGTGGGACGCGATGGGCAACTTGAGTGGCGCCGTTATCGCGATCAATCCCAAGACGGGTGCGATTCTTGCGATGGTCTCGAAGCCCACGTTCGACCCCAACGCCCTCGCAGTGCACGACACGGATGTCGTAATCGACACGTACAGCCAGTTGCTCGATGACCCGGCGGGCCCTCTCTTCAACCGAACCCTCGCGGGAGCTCTCAACCCACCTGGCTCGACCTTCAAGCTCGTGGTTGCGTCGGCGGCGCTCGAAACCGGGCAATACACTCCCGCGAGCGAGTTCCCGAATCCGAGTCAGTTGACCCTGCCGCAAAGCGATTCGGTCATTCGAAATTCGGGCGACGACGATTGCGGTGGAGCGCCCACGGTCTCGATCGCCACCGCGCTTCGTCTCTCGTGCAACATCCCGTTTGCTCAGCTCGGACAGGCGCTAGGCGATCGGGTAATCCGCGACCAAGCGAATCGGTTTGGTTTCAACGAGAGCGTCGAGGTTCCGCTCGATTCGACTCCGAGCATCTACCCGCGAGCCCTCGATGAGCCGCAAACCATGCTTTCGGCATTCGGTCAATCGAGTGTGCGCGCATCCCCGCTACAAATGGCAATGGTCGCGATGGCGATAGCGAACAGCGGCACGCTCATGCGACCGACGCTCGTCGAGAGCATCGTGGCATCCGACCTCACGACGTTGCAGACGCTCACACCGACCGTTTTCGGCCAAGCGATCAGCCAGCCGACGGCAGTGAGCATGACACAAATGATGGTCGACGCTGTAAGCAACGGTGCGGGCAGTAATGCCAGAATAGACGGAGTTGCCGTGGCGGGTAAGACCGGCACTGCCGAGAACGGTGAAGGCGATCCATACACTGTGTGGTTCACCGGATTTGCTCCTGCGAACGACCCACAAGTGGTCGTCGCAGTGGTCATCGAGAACGGTGGTGGAGTCGGTCAATCCGGAACGGGCAACGGGATCGCAGCTCCAATCGCGAAGAGAGTACTAGAGGCGGTGCTATTCAGATGAGACCCACGAGCGGGCTCACCTTCGGCGGCAGGTACCAATTGTCGAGCCGTGTCGCAATCGGCGGCATGGGCGAGGTCTGGCAAGCGACTGACCTCGTAATCGGGCGAACCGTCGCGATCAAGATTCTCAAGGACGAGTACCTAGGGGACCCGGGCTTTCTCGAGCGATTCCGCGCAGAGGCGCGTCACGCGGCACTCGTCAACCACGAGGGAATCGCGAACGTCTTCGATTACGGAGAGGAAGACGGCAGCGCATACCTCGTGATGGAACTCGTTCCCGGCGAAGCTTTGAGCGCGATCATCGAGCGCGAGCGCGTGCTTCCGACCGACCGAGTTCTCGATATTGTCGCGCAAACGGCCGCCGCCCTTCAAGCCGCCCACGCGGCCGGGCTCGTTCATCGTGACATCAAGCCGGGAAACCTGCTCATCACACCCGACGGTCGCGTCAAGATCACCGACTTCGGAATCGCCCGTATCGCGGACCAAGTTCCCCTCACAGCTACTGGCCAGGTGATGGGCACGGTGCAGTACCTTTCGCCAGAACAAGCGAGCGGGCATCCGGCCTCCCCCAGCACTGACCTCTATTCGCTCGGCATCGTCGCGTACGAAGCTCTCGCGGGCAAGCGGCCATTCACGGGTGAGTCGCAAGTCGCCATCGCGATG
>JANOOQ010000134.1:0-1974 GCA_031421515.1 Leifsonia sp. | reverse complement strand
GGCGCGAATCGTCTCACCGAACTGTAGGGCGAACCTCTCCAGCTCGCGCTGATCGACCTTTTGAAGCTCGGCGACGCCCATCCCGCCGAACCGGTCGAAGAGGGTGGTCATGACGCGCTCAAGCTCCTCGGTGTCTGCGGTCTTCAGCAGCACCCCGAGGTTCTGCATCGAGGCGATGAGTGCGCGACCATCGCGAGCCACCGTCGCGAGGATGAAGTCGCGCAACCCGGCCCGGAGCGAGTCAGAGATCTCGCCCATCATTCCGAAGTCGATGAAGGTCAGGCGCCACCCGTCGCCCTCGCCCGGCGTGGGCGTCACGAAGATGTTGCCGGGGTGCGGGTCGGCGTGAAAGAACCCGGCGACGAAGATCTGTTGGAAGGTGGCTCGAGCGAGTTCCTGAGCAACCGCGACCGGATCGAACCCCGCTTCGACGAGCGCAGCGACATCGGTGATCTTGATCGCCGTCACGTCGGAAAGGGTAAGTACGCGCAGTGCGGTGCGATCCCACACGACGATCGGCGCGGCGATTTTCGGATCCTTCGCGAAGTCTTCAGCGAAGTGCACCGCGTTTGCGGCCTCGTGCCGGTAGTTGATCTCCTCGAGGCTCGTTGTTGCGAACTCCTCGACGAGCGCGGGGGCATCCGCGCGCGACGACACGAGGCGCACGCGTGATAGCCAGCGCGCAACTCGGCGGAGCGCCGCGAGGTCGACCGCGACGATCGCCTCGATGCCCGGTCGCTGCACCTTCACGACAACGTTCTCGAAGCCGAGGTCGGCGGCGATCGCGGGGGAGAGGCGCGCGCGGTGGGCTTGGCCGAGGGATGCCGCGGCGATGGGCACGGGCTCGAACGAGGCGTAGGCCAGGTGCAGGGGCATCCCCAGCTCCGACTCGGTTTGCTGGCGGATGCTCTCGAACGACTCGGCGGCAACCTCGTCTTGCAGCCCTTCGAGCTCGCGAGTGATTTCGGGCGGGAGAATGTCGAGGCGCGATGACATGAACTGTCCGACCTTGATCATGAGCCCGCCGAGGTCGACGGCGAGCGCAAAGAACCGGCGAGCGAGGTGTTGCAGCCGCGGGATGCGACCGCGAGCCGCGAGGCGACCCAGACCGACGCGCGGCAGCACGAGCTCGAACCACCACGCCTGCACCATCGCTCGCGCGGCGAACCGCATGATGCGACGGTACCGCGCGCGGAACGCGCGGCCCTGCGGTGGCTGTGTGGGTTCGCCGCTAGCGGGCGGCATCCCCTCAGTCCTCGGCGAGGATCGTGTAGAGCTTGCGGCGAGCCTCGTCAATCGCGGCGACGGCACGCTCGGTCTGCTCGGTGTTGCCGCTCTGCGCGACCTGCGCGATCGCCTGGGCGAGCTTGGCGCCGGCCTTCGGCAGGGCAACGCTGTGCTCGGAGCCCCACGAACGACGCGGCTGCCACGGCTGCGGTCCGCTCGCGAAACCGTCGGCAGCCTCGCGGCCCGCCTCAGTGAGCGAGTAGACCTTGCGCTCGCCGACGTGCTCGGCGCTGACGAGTCCTTCGTCGGCGAGAAGCTGGAGCGTGGGGTAGATCGAGCCCGGGCTGGGCTTCCACGCGCCGTTCGTGCTCTTCTCAATCGCCTGGATTATCTGGTAGCCATGCATCGGTTCCTCGGTGAGGGCGACAAGGATGGCAGTGCGAATATCTCCGCGACCCATGCGACCCGCGACGCGGGGTGCAAAGGTTTCACGCAGGCCATCGACGGCCTCCCAGAGGTCGAAACCGGGTGCTGAACTGGTGCGCATGGTGTGTCCTATCTGTCGGTCAACGATAGTTAACGATACATCGTTATCAGCGTGTGCGTGTGGATGCCGCGTGCTAGCGTGACGGCATGAGTGAGCCAACGTCGACACCGTCCACGCCACCGCGTCGAATGCCGGTCTGGGGGTGGGTTGTGATCGCCGTGCTAGTCGCGGCGATCATCGCGATTGCCGTGATGTTCGGG
>JANOOQ010000133.1:0-2073 GCA_031421515.1 Leifsonia sp. | reverse complement strand
GCGGCCGTTGCGGCCGCAAACCCGCGCACGGTCGTGATTCTCACGAATGGCGGTGTCGTATCGCTTGAGCCGTGGCACGACTCGGGTGCTGCAATTCTCGAGGCGTGGCTACAGGGTCAAGCGGGCGGCTCTGCCATCGCGGACATCGTGTTTGGTCGGGGCGTACCGTCGGGCAAGCTCGCGGAGAGCATCCCGTTCCGGCTGCAAGACACCCCGTCGTATCTCAACTTTCCCGGAGACCAGGATCTCGTGCGGTATGGGGAGGGCGTATTCGTCGGGTATCGGTATTACTCGAGCGTCGACGTACCCGTGCGATATCCGTTCGGCTTCGGGCTCAGCTACACGACCTTCGCGTACGACGATTTACGAGCGACTGACAAAGCTGCATCCGTCATCGTAACCAACACGGGAACGCGCGCGGGCAAGCACGTCGTGCAGCTTTATGTCGCGCCGCCGAAGAGCGCAGTCGCGCGACCGCGCCGAGAGCTGCGCGCCTTCGAAAAGGTGTCGCTCGAGCCGGGCGAGTCCACGCGAGTGACTTTTGCGCTGGATGCCCGCGCCTTCGCTTACTGGGACGCCCGCTCCTCGGGGTGGCTCGTCGAGGGTGGCGAGTATCGCGTCGAGGTCGCGGGCTCGGCTATTGATGTCGCGCTCACGGCGACCGTTCAGCTGCCGCACCCGCGTCCCGCGCGACTCACGCTCGACTCTCGAGTATCGGACTTTCTCGATCACCCCGTTGCTGGTCCCATCATCGCTCGAGCCGCCGGGAGCGCGGCCGATCGAGGTGACCGAGGCACGAGCACACTCGACATGGTCGGCTCGCTCTCGATGCGCAGGCTCATGCGTTTTCCCGGAGTGGGGTCGTCGCTCTCAAAACTCCCAGTGCTCATGGCCGTCGCAAACAACCCCGTTGTTCGCGGGGTCGCGGCGTGGTGGCAGCGACGCAAGCGCTAGAGGCGAGATTGCCACTCTCGATCAAGAATGCCGTAGATGCCCGTGTCGGCCCAAGCGCCCTTGAACATCAGGTTCTCGATGAAGCGCGCTTCTTCGCGCATCCCGAGCCGCGTGCACAGTGAGATGGATGACTCGTTGCGCGGGTCGAGCTCGGCGAACACGCGGTGCAACCCCATCACTCTGAACGCGAGGTCGAGCGTCGCGGTCGCCGCCTCGAACGCGAAACCTTTGCCGTGGTGCTCGCGCGCGAGTGCCCAACCGATTTCGCCCGTGAGGTCATCGAGGCTCGAGATCTTGAAGTAGATCAATCCGACGACCGTGCCGTCGACGACGATCGCCGGCTGAATATAGTCGTTCTCGTTCTCGAGTCGCACGGCTTGCGAGTACTCCTCCAGCCGATCGGCGACGTCTTCGAGCGTTCGCGGTTCGTAGAGTTGGTAGCGCACGACCTCTTCGTCGGACATCCATCCGTGAACCGCGTCGAGGTCGCTCGCGATCATCGGGCGCAAAACAATGCGGCCCCACTCGATGGGTGACTCGAACGTAAAGGGAGTGAACTCCACGTCGCCACTTTACATTCCAGTTCGGGCATGAACGGGGCTATGTTTGAAGTACCAACCGCGAAACGAATGGAGAAGACGATGAGAGGCAAGATCCTTTTGGTTGTCGGTGTGGGTATCGGCTACGTGCTTGGTACGCGAGCTGGCCGCGAGAAGTACGACCAAATGAAGGCAGCGGTATCGAAGTTTTGGAACGACCCGCGTGTGCAGCAGAAGGTCGACCTCGCTGAGGACTTCATGAAAGACAAGGCTCCCGAGGTCGCCGAGTTCTTGAGCGACAGCGCCAAAAAGGTTGCGTCGCAAGTCACGGGCACGAAGTCTTCTGCTTCGAAGCCGGCTACCAAGCCCGCACCGAAGCCCTCGACGACAAAGTAGCCAGCGATGACGGATGCACCGCGAGGCCCGCGCAAGCGATCGCTGTTCGCCCTCATCGGCGACCTTCCCGGGCTGCTCGCCGACCTCGTGCGCCAAGAGATTGAGCTACTGAAAGCCGAGCTCGCGAACAAGGCCAAGCAAGCCGGGGTCGGGATCGGGCTCATCATCGTCGCGGGCGGTTTCG
>JANOOQ010000132.1:0-4282 GCA_031421515.1 Leifsonia sp. | reverse complement strand
GTCTCTACCGTGAATGAGATCGCGACGGGCAGACCTGCATCCCGAGCTGCAAGGGCAATGCCCGCACCCTCAGCCGGATAGTTCATCGTGAGTGCCGAGATAAAGTCGACGCCTGCGTCGGCAAGAACGGCCACTTGATCCAGAGAGTAGGCGCGCGCCTCCTCAACAGACTGGAGTTGATCGGGTCGGTACCCGTCTCCTCGTGGACCAAGAACGCCCGCGACAGGCATGGGGATTTGTTGCTCCCACTGGTCGCGAATCTCGAGCGCAAGCTGCACAGCTGCTCGGTTGATGTCGCGGAATTGTTCCCTCGACAGGCCGAGCTCGTCGGTCCAGTCTGGGTTTGCCCGCCAGGTGGCCGTGTCGACGATGAAACCAACACCCGATCGGTTCGCGATCTGTGCCATCTCGCTGAAATACGCGCGCAAGGCGGCGGTTCCCTCTTCGGTGCGCAACAGAACGCACGACGCAAAGAGTGGAAGGTCAAGGCCTTTCTGAAAAATCAAGACGGTTTCCAAGCCGCCGTCAGTGAGATAGACCTGATTCGGAAGCATTTGCGGCAACGAAGCGCTGTATTTTCCCAACGGTTATCCTTTCAGAGGGCTCAAGGGATTGAGGCGATTCTAGACTCGCGTGCGCCCTCTGCGCAGTAGCACGACAGCCGCTACGGCGCCCAGCAGCGCGACGACGATCCCACCCACGAGAAGGGGAATGTTCACCCTAATAGCCTCGGAAACGTCGGTCGGGAGGGGGGCAGCCGAGTCCGGGGCTTCCGGCGTTGCGGTGGCCGAGTGGGTCGGATCCGCAGTGGGCTGTGCTGTCGGTGCTTGCTCGCCACACACTGGCGACTCCAGCGATCCGAGGGTCGACTCCGAATCATCCACCGGCTCCCAGGTGAAGGCGAGCTCACCCGACACTGGATGCCCGTCCTCCGAGACGACCTGCCAGATCATCGTGTACTCCCCGGCCAGCCCGAGGCTCGCTCCAGTCGAGAGAGTGGCGTCCGCGACCGCGAGGCATCCATCGCCGTAGTACCTGCCGTTCGAGTCGATCACTTGGAGTCCGAACCCGTCGGCGCCGCCGGTGAGGTCGAGCAGCGTCTCATTCGTGGTCACCGAGAAGAAATCGGGCAATCCTGTGATCGTGCTACCGTCCTCCGGAGTCGAACTCACCAGATAGCTGTGCGCACTCGCCGGCAATGCGGTGAGCGCGACGAGCGAGCCCGCTGCCAGCGCTAGCAGGGCTGTTCGAGCAACAAAGCGTGAGTTCAAGGTTCTGTTCCTCGTGACTGGGATCGCGCGCGCTCGAGAGGTCTAACGGCGATCGCTCTCGTCATCGCTATCCATTCTCTCGCACCGATTCGGTGTCGATGAGCGGATGAATCGGTTGCGCGGCGCGCCGAAGCCGCGATTCGCGGGGTACGCGGGGGCGTCGGCAGATCGGGTTAGGCTCTCACTACACATATGCGCTCGAAACAGGGGAAGTGGTACCGCTCATGGCTCGGATTGGCGAAAGCGCCGACCTCCTGAAGTGTTCCTTCTGTGGCAAGAGCCAGAAGCAGGTGCAGCAGCTCATTGCCGGTCCAGGTGTCTACATCTGCGACGAGTGCGTCGAGTTGTGCAACGAAATCATCGAGGAGCGTCTCGCCGAGGCTGGCGAAGAGGTCTCGAGTGAATTCGATCTTCCGAAGCCGCGCGAGATCTACGAGTTTCTGGGGGAATACGTTATCGGCCAAGAGCAAGCCAAGCGCGCTCTCTCGGTCGCGGTCTATAACCACTACAAGCGCATTCGCGCGCGAAACACGATCACCTCGGCTGACGCGATCATTGACGATGTCGAGATCGCGAAGTCCAACATTCTGCTCATCGGCCCGACTGGGTGTGGCAAGACCTATCTCGCACAGACGCTTGCTAAGCGCCTCAATGTACCTTTTGCGGTAGCGGATGCCACGGCCCTCACCGAAGCGGGCTACGTCGGTGAAGACGTCGAAAACATTCTGCTCAAGCTCATCCAAGCCGCGGATTACGATGTCAAGCGCGCCGAGACGGGCATTATCTATATCGACGAGATCGACAAGATCGCGCGCAAGGCCGAGAATCCGTCCATCACTCGGGACGTATCGGGTGAAGGCGTGCAACAGGCTTTGCTCAAGATTCTCGAGGGCACGGTCGCGTCCGTTCCGCCGCAAGGTGGGCGCAAGCATCCGCACCAAGAATTCATTCAAGTGGATACGACGAACGTGCTCTTCATCGTCGCAGGCGCATTTGCGGGTCTCGAGGAGATCATCTCGCAGCGCGCGGGCAAGAAGGGGATCGGCTTCGGCGCCCCGCTGCACAGTAAGGGCGACGACGTAAATCTCTTCAGCGAAGTGTTGCCGGAAGACCTGCACAAGTTCGGGCTCATTCCAGAGTTCATCGGGCGCTTGCCCGTAGTCGCTACCGTGACGCAACTTGATCAAGTCGCCCTCATGGACATTCTTACGACGCCGCGTAACGCTCTCGTGCGCCAGTATCAGCGCATGTTCGAAATCGACGGGGTCGAGCTCGACTTCGACCACGATGCCCTCGAAGCGATCGCGGACCTCGCTGTCTTGCGTCAGACGGGTGCTCGCGGCTTGCGCGCGATCATGGAAGAAGTGCTCGGACCCATCATGTTCGACGTGCCGTCCGACGAGGATGTCGCTCGCGTGATCGTCACGAAAGAAGCTGTCATCAATAACGCCGCGCCGACGATCATTCAGCGCAAGGCACCGAGAGCCGAGAAGTCTGCGTAGTGGCCGAGAGCAACACCCGCGCCGTCGTACGCCCAAGCCGACTCGAGGCGTTCAGCGACGGTGTGCTCGCGATCATCATCACGATCATGGTGCTCGAGGTGCGTCCGCCAGAAGGCCATGATCTCGCGGACTGGGTTCCCTTGATCCCGACCGTGCTCGCCTATCTATTCAGCTTCACGCTGGTTGCGATCTATTGGAACAATCACCATCACCTTCTGCGAGCGACGGCGCACATCACCCCGAGCGTCATGTGGGCGAACATGCTGTTCCTGTTCTTCATCTCTCTCACGCCAGTAGCCACGTCATGGCTGGGCGAGAACGAGAATTATCTGCGGCCAGCTCCGGTTGCCCTCTACGCCGCGGTCAGTCTTGCCGCGGGATTGTCATATTTCCTTCTCTCCGTGCAGATCAACAAGGCGAACCCCGGTGTTGCCCAACTCCAGGCGTTCCTCACGAGCCGCAAAGGCGCGATCTCGCCATTGCTCTATGCAGCGGCGATCGTTAGCGCGTTCTTTCTGCCGATGCTTGCGATCGCGATCATGGTGATCTCGGCAGGACTGTGGTTCATCCCGGATCGCGGGTTAGTGAGCGAGAGCCGATAGCCCATGATCCATCCGATCTCGGCGGGCTTCGTTGCCGCAATCAGCGGTTTCGCGAGTTCATTCGTTCTCGTGATCGCCGGGCTTCAAGCCGTGGGGGCTTCGGATGCTCAAGCCGCGTCGGGTCTCTTCGCGGTGTGTCTCGCAGTCGCAGTGGCGAACGTCGTCGCCGCGCTCGTGTTGCGTATTCCGCTCGCTTTTGCGTGGTCGACGCCCGGTGCCGCGGTGCTCTTGGCGACGACAACGCCTGGACTCGAGTTTTCAGATGCCGTCGGCGCGTTTCTCGTCTCCGCCGCTCTCGTGACGCTCTGCGGGTTGTGGCCCAAGCTGGCTCGCGCAATAACCCGCATTCCGAGGCCACTCGCCAATGCGCTTCTCGCGGGCGTATTGCTGCCGATTTGCCTCGCGCCAGTTGAAGCTGTCGCGACGTTGCCTTTGCTCGCGGCGCCCATCGTCATCGTGTGGCTCGTTCTGTATCGGCTCGCGCCGAGGTGGGCCGTACCTGCCGCAATGCTCGTCGCGATTGTCGCAATCCTGATCGCTGCTGGAACGGATTGGATCGACATGTCGGCCGTCGCGCCCCAACTAACTTTCGTCGCCCCGACCTTCGACCTTTTCACGATTCTGAGCCTCGGGCTTCCACTGTTTGTCGTCACCATGGCGGGTCAGAACGTTCCCGGATTCGTTGTGATGTCGACCAACGGATACGTCGCACCGCCGCGGTTCGCGTTTGTGACTGCGGGCGTGGGATCGGGAGCCGCGGCTCTCTTTGGTTCGCACTCGATCAATCTCGGAGCAATTACCGCCGCGATCATGGCGGGGCCCGAGTCGCACACACCGAAAGATAGGCGGTGGATCGCGACGCTGACGAACGGTTTGCTCTATGTGCCGCTGGGCTTTGGTGCTGGGC
>JANOOQ010000131.1:0-1676 GCA_031421515.1 Leifsonia sp. | reverse complement strand
GCGAGGCCGCGCGGCGGGCGAGTACGTTCGCGAACGCGGGAGCGACGTGCGCGCAGGCGACGAACTGCTGCCCGCTGGGGTGCGGCTCGGCTCGCGACACCTCGCTGTGCTCGCCGCCGCGGGGCTTGCCTCCGTCGAGGTGCGCGCTCGGCTCTCGATCGCGATTATCACGACCGGGAGCGAGCTCATCGAGCCCGGGGCCACCCCTACGCTCGGGCAGGTCTTCGACTCCAACGGCACGGCCCTCGCCGCCGCCGTGCGCGCTGCCGGGGCCGTCGTGCACTCCCGCACGCATGTCGCGGACGATGTCGCTGCGATGGAGCGGGCGCTGGATGCCGCGGCCGCCGCCGACCTCATCGTCACCTCAGGCGGCATCTCGGCGGGCGACTACGAGGTCGTACGAGAGGCGCTCGAGCCGCACGGCGCCCGCGTCGGTCACGTCGCGATGCAGCCCGGCGGACCGCAGGCGACCGCCGCCTGGCGCGGCACTCCCGTTATCTGCTTCCCCGGCAACCCCGTGAGCACGCAGCTCTCGTTCGAGGTGTTCCTCGCGCCGGTGCTTCGCGCTGGTGCTGGGCTGCCCGCCGCCTTTCGCGAGTGGGCCATCCTCAACGCCCCCATCGTGTCGATGCACGGCAAGCGGCAGTTTTTTCGGGGACGCTCCTCCCCCGACGGCTCAGTCACTCTGGTAGGCGGTCCGAGCTCGCACCTCGTGGCCGGGCTCGCGGCATCCGACGTGCTGATCGTCGTGCCGGAAGACATCACGCGCATCGCTGCTGATGAGACCGTGGAAACATGGACGCTATGACTAGCCTCTCGCACCTCGGTCCCGACGGGCGTGCCCGCATGGTGGATGTCGGGGACAAGGCAGTCACGAAGCGCGCGGCTACGGCATCCGGGCGCTTCACCACTACCCCGGAGGTCATCGCGCTCGTGCGCGCCGACGACCTGCCCAAGGCGGACGTGCTCGCGACCGCGCGGCTCGCGGGCATCCAGGGGGCCAAGCGCACGAGCGAACTCATCCCGCTCTGCCACCCGCTGCCGCTCACTTCGGTGGAGGTCGAATTCGCGTTCGGCGAGGACTCGATCGAGATCACCGCGACCGCGAAGACGACCGGACGAACCGGGGTCGAGATGGAAGCCCTCACGGCGGTCTCGATCGCAGCGCTCACCCTGCACGACATGACGAAGGCCGTGGACCCGCACTCTGTGATCGGCGAGATCCGGCTGGTGGCCAAGTCGGGCGGCAAGGCGCGGCCGTCGGTCGTCGCCGCGACCGCCGCTGTCGTGGTGCTCTCGACCGCCGGGGCCGCGGGCACCCGCGACGACACGACCGGCCCGGTCATCGATGCCTGGCTGGTCGAGCGCGGCTACACGGTGTCCCGCTCTATCGTCGCCGACGCGGATGCCGTGGCGGAGCTCACTCGCGTCGTCGCCGCTGGCCCCGCCGTCGTGGTCACGACGGGAGGCACGGGCGTGAGCCCCAGCGACCGCACCCCCGAGGCGACCGCCCCTCTGCTCGACCGCGAGTTGCCCGGCGTCGCCGAGGCGATCCGCGCCCGCGGCCTCGCGAGCACCCCGACCGCCGCACTGAGCCGCGGCCTCGCGGGCGTGCACGGCGGCACCGTGATCGTCAACCTCCCCGGTTCGCGCGGCGGCGTGGCCGACGGCCTCGC
>JANOOQ010000130.1:0-2035 GCA_031421515.1 Leifsonia sp. | reverse complement strand
AACGGGGCGACTCCATTCTCGACTTTGAGTTTCGACACGGGCGGATGGATGACGTATTCCTTTCGCTCACCGGCCGAACGGAACGGGCAGCCTAATGAACGTCGTCCTAACGCTGACCCGACGCAACCTAATCGTCTTCGTCAGGGATCCGCTCAGCATCCTCTTCTCGCTGCTGGGCCCGCTCATCCTTTTCCTGCTATACAAACTGTTTCTCGGCGAACTGCAGGTTGCATCCATCATCGGTCACGCACCTGACGCCGACTTACGCCAAGTCCACGGTTTCGTCGACGCTTGGATGTTCGGCGGCATCGTTGCACTCTCGACGATGACCACTCCACTCAGCGCCCTGTCCGTATTCATGGACGACGCAGGATCCAACCGATTCCGAGACTTTCTGGTCTCACCTATCAATCGTCGCCAACTGGTCCTGGGATACCTTCTCGCGGCATTCACTGTTGGCATGGTCATGACGGTTCTCGTACTAGCAATCGGGCTGCTGTACTTGGGGCTCGTGAGTGGCGTCGTGCCGGGCGTGCCCGAAGTGACTAGCGCCCTGGGGTGGGTTCTGCTCTCGACAGCCGCATTCACGGCGATGTGGGCACTCGTAGTTTCGTTCCTCCGTACCAACGGAGCCTTCTCAGCCGTGTCCACAATCGTCGGCACCGCGGTGGGCTTCGTCGCCGGCGCATATATCCCGTTGGGGCTGATCCCGGGAGCGGTTCGCTCGACCCTCAGTGCATTCCCGTTCGCACAGAGCGCCATGCTCCTCAGGCAATCGCTCGCTGCCCACTCACTATCGAGTCTGGTCGGATCCAACGCGACGGCAATCGACACCCTCAACGAGTTCTACGGAATCGACCTAACCGTGGCGGGCTGGGCCGTGCCGACTTGGTATGCCATCGGCGTACTCGGGCTCGTCGCCGTCGTATTCACAGTGCTGGCGGCGGCCCGAGTTCGCGGGCGGATCCGCTAGCGTCCAGTTACTCGCGCCAGCGCGTGCGGGCGCATACAGACGTTTTTATCTGTAGCCATTCTTAGGCGACGCCTCGCCTGAGACGACCTGCTGTCCAGAGGTCAATTGGTCAACTTCTCTAGCTGGAGCAAAACCCAGACAAACACTGGGTTCCGAAGAGCAGGACCGGTCGACTTTCGGCTCGAAATCGAGCTCAAATGTTTTCAACCGTGGGCGCAATGTGGGCAGAAACCACAACGGGCCCGACCGCATTCCGGAAGAAATGCTGGTCAGACCCGCTATTTTTGGTGCGCCCGGAGGGATTTGACGCCCGACCTGTGCCGCCGGCAGATTTTTGCGGTCACTTGAGCGTGCGAGCATCCCGCCGGGAAAAATCCGCCGGACTGCGCAGGTCGGGGCCCCGGTGGCCAAAGTGCCACCCGCACGAACAAAGCAAATCGAGGCCTCGCCATAAAATGACGAAGCCTCGATTTGATTGGTGCGCCCGGAGGGATTTGAACCCCCGGCCTATTGATCCGTAGTCAATTGCTCTATCCGCTGAGCTACGGGCGCAAGTGGCTCACCATCAAGCCAACCTGAAAACTATACCAGCGACGAGCGAGGGTCGCGTGACGGCACAAACGCTCGAGTTGCGAGCGCTACGAGCACCGCGATGGATGCCCCGAGCAGTGCGCCGGCCGCAACATCCGTCACCCAATGCACGAGTAGGTACGTGCGACTGAAGGCCATCGCGAGGATCCAGACTGCCGCGAGCGCCCAGCCCCACGCTCGAGTGATCGCGAACGCGAGCAGCAGTGCAACCGCAAGCGCCGCGGCCGTCGTCGCATGCCCCGAGGGGAATGAGGTCGTCGTGAGGTCGAGCAGCGCATCCGGCGGTCGAGGGCGCGCGACCACTAGCTTGATCAGGGATTCCGCACCCGAGGCGAGGGGAACCGTGACTCCCACGATGATCGCGGCGTGCCAGCGGCGCGCGATCAGCAGCGCGAGCACGAGCGCGCCGGTCACGAGCGTCATCACGAGCGTGCCTCCCGCGACATTGAGGGCGCGCGCGATCGCCTCGAT
>JANOOQ010000129.1:0-2806 GCA_031421515.1 Leifsonia sp. | reverse complement strand
ATCGACACCGTGCTGCGCCATCGTCGCGATGAGGCAACGGTAATCGCACCGGCCACTGGCACGATCACACTGCCGGTCGACATCATTGCCGAGGACGACTGGCGCGCGAAGGTCTGACTAACGCTGTGGCACAGCGCACCGAATCAGCGAATCGCGGCCCCGCAGCACCAGCCACAGGTTCATGACTGGCGAGGAGTGCAGCTTCGTGGCCGACACAAAGGTGCTCTTCTCGCCGCTCACGCTCGAGGGTGGCCGCCGCTCGAGGGTGGCTCACGCTCGAGTGTGGCCGCCGGAACCGCCACGTGGTCGGCACGACCTTGTCGGCGGGCAGAGGAGCGGGCTACTTCTTCTTCGCGCGCTGCTTCGAGATCTCGTAGAGGGTTACGCTGGCGGCAATTCCGGCATTGAGCGACTCCGTCGAGGAGTTGATCGGGATCGATACGATCGCGTCGCAGGTTTCGGTGACGAGGCGGGAGAGGCCCTTGCCCTCGCTGCCGACGACCACGACAAGGGGTTCCTTCGCCCAGGACAGCTCGGGCAGCGGGGTGTCCCCTTCACCGTCGAGGCCGAGCACGAATACGCCGCGCTCCTTGAACGCCTTGATCGTCTGCGTGAGGTTTGAGGCCATCGCGACCGGGGTGCGTGCGGCCGCTCCCGCGGAGGTCTTCCACGCCGATGCCGTAAGCCCGACGGAACGGCGCTGCGGCACGATCACTCCGTGCCCGCCGAATGCCGCGACCGAGCGGATGATCGCCCCCAAGTTGCGCGGATCCGTGATGCCATCGAGCGCAACGAACAGCGGCACTTGCCCACGCGAGATGACCTTCTCAAGTAGCTCGGTGGGATGCGCGTATTCGTACGGCGGCACCTTGAGCGCGACACCCTGGTGCACGGAGTCGAACCCCGCGAGCCGGTCGAGCTCTGGTCTCATGACTTCGAGAATCGGGATGCCCCGGCTCGTCGCGAGCTGCAAAATCTCTTTCACGCGGTCGTCGAATTCGATGCGAGCCGCCATGTAGAGCGTCGTCACGGGGATCTTGGCGCGCAGCGCCTCGAGCACAGAGTTACGGCCCGTCACCATCTCGGATTCGTCGCTCGACTTGGGGCTTCGTCCGCCACCGGTCTGTTGTGGCTTGCGCGGCGCATCCGGAGTCGTCTTCTTACGACCACCCGCGGCCTCGTACCTTTCCGCTGCCGCTTTGCGCTTTCCCGCGGGGTGATACGGGCGATCGGTCGCCTTTGGAGTGGGCTTCTTGCCCTCTAGAGCCTGACGACCTTGGCCGCCCGAACCGACTTGCGCACCCTTGCTTGTCTTGCGCACTGCGCCCGCGCGCGGCTTATTGCCTGAACTTTTCATGAGGTGAAACTCCAATGTGAGCCGGTCGGACCGTCTTCGACCGAAATTCCCGCAGCGGCAAGTTCATCACGGATTCGGTCGGCGGCGGTAAAGTCCTTCGCGGCACGAGCTGCATCGCGGTCGGCGATGAGCGATTCGACGAGACTCCCGAGTGCCCTCATGGACGGTTCGGATGCCCCCGCGCGCCACGTCGCATCCAACGGGTTGATGCCCAAAACTTCGACCATTGCAAGTACTTCGCTGCGAGCGGATGCCGCGGCCGCCGCATCCCCGACATCGAGCGCGGCGTTGCCGGCTCGCACCGTCTCGTGCAAGACGGCGAGCGCTTGGGGTACCGCAAGGTCGTCATCCATCGCTTGAGCGAACGCGGCGGGAACGACCTCGGCTGGCGCGTGAGTCACGACGCGACCGGCTCTTTCGAGAAACCCTTCGATGCGTTCGAGCGCGGCCTCGGCCTCAACGAGAGCACCGTCGTGGTAGTCGATTGTCGAGCGGTAGTGCGCGGCTCCCAAGAAGTAGCGCACAACGAGTGGACGCGCGAGCTCGAGAAACTCAGCAGCGAAGATCGAGTTGCCGAGCGACTTCGACATCTTCTGGCCGTTGACGTTGACGAGCCCGTTGTGCACCCAATACGTCGCGAACCCGTCGCCCGCGGCGGTGGATTGCGCGAGCTCGTTTTCGTGATGCGGAAAGCGCAAGTCGAGCCCGCCTCCGTGAATGTCGAAGGCGGCTCCCAGGTAACGCCGTGACATCGCGGAGCACTCGATGTGCCAGCCGGGCCTGCCGGCTCCCCACGGGCTCGGCCACGCGGCATCCGCTGGCTCCGTCGGCTTGTGGCCCTTCCACAGCGCGAAGTCGCGCGCGTCGCGCTTGGCTCGGGGGTCCGCGTCGGCGGCCGCAACCATGTCGGCCGGCTTTTGCCGCGTCAACTCACCGTATGCGGGCCACGAGCCCGTGTCGAAGTACACGTCGCCCGAAGCATCCGTCGCGGCATATGCATGACCAGCATCGATGAGTCGCTCGATGATCGCTTGCATCTCGGTCACCGAAGCGGTCGCGCGTGGTTCATACGTTGGAGCGAGGATGCCCAGCCGCTGATATCCGTCGGTGAACTCCAGCTCGAACCGGTAGGCGAGCGCCCACCAGGGCTCGGTCGAGCCTTGCGCCGAGGCAAGGATCTTGTCGTCGATGTCGGTCACGTTGCGCACGAGCGTGACGTCGAAACCGCGGTACCCCAGCCAGCGGCGCCACAGATCGTAAACGAGCGCCGACCGCAAGTGACCGATGTGGGGGGATGACTGCACCGTCGGCCCGCAGACGTAGATGCCGACCTTGCCGGGGGTCAGCGGCACGAAGTCCACGAGGGCCGCGGACTTCGAGTCGTACAGGCGCACAGTCACTGTGAAAGTTTACCGGCGCAGGCTGCGAAGGGACACGAGGTGCCTGTCG
>JANOOQ010000128.1:0-2930 GCA_031421515.1 Leifsonia sp. | reverse complement strand
CGGGCGCGGGCTCATCACGACGACGCGGTCGGAGAGGAACACCGCCTCCGGTATCGAGTGCGTGACGAACACGACCGCAGCACCGGTCTCCGCAGCGATGCGCGCGAGCTCGGTCTGCAGGTACTCCCGGGTCATCTCGTCGAGGGCACCGAACGGTTCATCCATGAGGAGTAGGCGCGGCTGCTCGGCGAGAGCCCGGGCGATCGCGACGCGCTGCTGCATTCCTCCGGAGAGTTGGTCGGGGTACCGGTCGACAAACTCGGTGAGGCCGACGAGCTCGGCGAGCTCAGTCACGCGCGCGGCGCGCGCGGGCTTGGCCATGCCGTGCAGCTCAAGCGGCAGACCGATGTTGCCGGCGACCGTGCGCCAGGGAAGGAGACCGGCCTGCTGGAACGCAATGCCGTAGTCCTGATCGATGCGCGCAAGGCGCGCGGGCTTGCCGAAGATCTCGAGTTCCCCTGACGATGCGGTGTCGAGGTCGGCAATGAGGCGCAGCAGGGTGGACTTTCCGCATCCGGACGGACCAATGAGGGAGACAAACTCGCCGGCCTCGACCGTCAGTTCGACGCCAGTCAGAGCGACAACATCTCCGGTTTTCGTGGGGAAGACCTTGAGAATGTCGGCCGCCCGGACCGCCAGATTCGTGTCACTCGTCATGCTGTCGCTTCTCCTCTGCGGTAGTTCTTGAGCCCGAGTCCGAGCAGCGCCACGGAGCCGGCGGCGATGAGTCCGAGCGCGATCGCGCCGAACGTCGGCCCCCAGGGGGCGGCAGGGTCACTCGATCCCTGCCCTGCCAGTTGAATGAGCATCCGGCCGATTCCGCCGCGCATGCCAATGGACACTTCGGCCACGACTGCCCCGAGCACGGCGGCGGCGGCCGCGAGCCGCAACGCGGGAAGCAAGTGCGGAACGGCCGCGGGAAAGCGCAGTTTGACGAGGGTGGACCAGTAGCCAGCATCATAGGTACGCATCAGGTCGAGGTGACTGCGATCGGGCGCGTCTAGGCCGCGAAGCACGCCCACCGCGACGGGGAAGAACGCCAGGTACGACGCAATAACGGCCACCGAGAGCCATTGCGGAAAAGGAAGTCCGCCGCGGTCGATCTGTGTGCCGATGCTCGCGATCAGTGGAGCGAAGGCGATGAGCGGAACAGTCTGGCTCACGACGATCCAGGGCAGCAGACCCCACTCAGCGAGACGCCAGCGCTGCATGACAACGCCAAGTAGCACACCGACCGCCACGCCGATGAGCCAGCCGACCGCCGCGATGCCTAGCGTCGTAAGGGCCGCCGTGATGACCGGCACAATCAGCGGCGGTGTATCGCCACCACTTGTCGATTGGAAGAGCCGGGCACCCATGTCCCAGATGTGCGGCATCGCGCGGTCGTGAGTGCGCGGCAGGATCATGAGGCCCGAGCCCGTCTCGCCGTCGATAGCACCGATGACAAAACCTTCCGCCGGCCCAAGAAACTTGTAGAGCTCCCAGACGACCATGACGGCGAGCACGCCGAGCACCCCCCAGAAAACGGCTGCTTGGTTACGAGTCATGCTTTGGCAACGATGTGCTCGCGAAGCGCTGGCATCACGGTTTCGCCATACACGCGAAGTGTCTCTTCTTTGTTGTCGTGTTGGAGATAGCCAGCGAATTGGTCGACTCCGAGTTCTTTGAGCGCCTTGAGCTTCTCGATGTGTTGCTCGGCCGTACCCAATATGCAGAACCGGTCGACGATTTCGTCGGGCACGAAGTCTGCGTGAGTATTTCCCGCGAGTCCGTGCTGGTTGTAGTCGTACCCCTCGCGCGCTGCGATGTAGTCAGTCAAGGCCTTCGGCACCGAGCCGCTCGTGCCGTACTTTGCCACAATGTCTGCCACGTGATTTCCGACCATGCCGCCAAACCAGCGCGTCTGGTTTCGCATGTGCTCCATGTCGGTTCCGACGTACATTGGCGCTGCGATGCAGAATTTGATGGCCATCGGGTCACGCCCTGCGGCGGTTGCAGCATCCCGAACCGTCTTGATCATCCACTCGGCAATGTCGAGGTCGGCGAGTTGCAGAATGAACCCGTCGCCGACTTCTCCCGTGAGCTTGAGGGCGAGCGGCCCATACGCGGCGACCCACACCTCGACCTCGGAGCCGACGCTCCACGGAAACTGAAGTTGTGCACCGTTGTACTCGACCGACCGCGAGTTCGCGAGCTCACGGATCACGTGGATCGACTCGCGCAGCGTCTTGAGCGTCGTCGGCGCACCATTAGTGACGCGAACGGCCGAGTCGCCGCGACCGATTCCGATGACCGTGCGGTTTCCGTACATCTCGTTGAGAGTCGCGAAGACGGATGCCGTGACCGTCCAGTCACGAGTCGCGGGGTTCGTCACCATCGGTCCGACGATGACGCGCTTAGTCTCGGCGAGGATCGCGCTGTAGATGACGTACGGCTCTTGCCACAGCAAGTGCGAGTCGAACGTCCACACGTATTCGAACCCGTGTTGCTCGGCGAGTTTCGCCAGATGAACGGTACGGGATGCCGGTGGATTGGTCTGGAGTACTGCTCCGAATTGCATTTCGAGGGTGCTCCTTAGATGAGGTATTGCGAGAGTCCGCGGCGGACGTATCGACCGTCACCACGAGCACCGAGGTACTGATTGTCGTCGACGACGACTTTGCCGCGCGAGAGCACGGTGTCGACGTGACCATCAATCTCGAAACCCTCCCAGGCCGAGTGATCCATATTCATGTGGTGCGTCTTTGTGCGGCCCTCCTCGGGCATACCGATCGACGTGTGACCTGCAGGGTCGTAGATCACGAGGTCGGCATCCGCTCCCGGAGCAATCACACCCTTCTTGCCGTACAAGCCGAACATGCGCGCGGGAGTCGTCGACGTGATTTCGACCCATCGCTCGAGCGTGATTTGGCCGTCGACGACGCCTTGAT
>JANOOQ010000127.1:0-6513 GCA_031421515.1 Leifsonia sp. | reverse complement strand
TGCCGTCGGGATTAATGTTGCCCGAGGCCGCCAGTCCGATGCCGCCACTGATTGCGGCCGCGAGATCGGTGAGAATGTCGCCGAAGAGATTGTCCGTGACGATTACGTCAAACCTACTGGGGTTCGTGACGAGGAAGATAGTCGCGGCGTCGACGTGCAGATAATCCACCGTGACGGTCGGGAATTCGGATGCCACGCGGTCGACCGTGCGCTGCCACAAGCTGCCCGCGTGGGTCAACACATTCGTCTTGTGAACGAGCGTGAGGGTGTTGCGGCGCGCAGCCGCTTGAGCGAACGCGAATCGCACGACGCGCTCGGCACCGAAGGCCGTGTTGATGGAAACTTCCGTCGCGATCTCGTGCGGCGTTCCGACGCGGATGCCCCCACCGTTGCCCACGTACGGACCCTCGGTGCCTTCCCGAACGACGACAAAGTCGACGTCACCCGGCTCCGCGAGCGGCGACGTGACTCCGGGCATGATTCGAGTTGGTCGCAAATTCACGTAGTGATCGAAAGCGAATCGCAGGCGCAAGAGCAAGCCGCGCTCGATGATGCCGCCCGCGAGCTTGGGGTCCCGTGGGTCTCCGCCGACAGCGCCGAGCAGTATCGCGTCGTGAGCGCCAATTGCGGTGAGGTCGGCGTCGTCGAGGATGTGACCCGTCTCAAGAAAGTGACTCGCACCGAACGGAAACTCGGTGGTCGCGGCATCCACTCCCGTCGCGCGCAGCACCTTGAGCGCCTCAGCGATCACCTCAGGGCCGATTCCGTCGCCGGGGATGACTGCAAGCTTTATGGTGCGGAGCATGTATTTACAGTAACGGTCGCGCGAGTTTGGCCAGTGCGCATGCGGAGCACATCTGCACAGACCGTACGAGACTCACTCACGGCGGGGACGTTGAGGCGCGCATCTTCTCCTCCACAGGCCCCTCGTCGTGGTGGTTATCCACAGCAAAAGTGGCTGCTGACCTGCACTAATGCAATGTCAGTGGTGGGTGTCAGGGTGTGGGTATGCAAGACGTGATGCGCTCTCTCGAACAGGTTCGCGACCTGCTTGGCGAGCTCACCCGTGTTCCGATGCGCTCCCTCAATGACGAGACCACAGTGTTGGTCACGATTGCCGTTGAAGAAGCGGGCCGGCTCGTTGACGCTCTACGGGTTGAGAGCGCGGCCGAACTCGACGAGCGTTCGAGGTACGAACTCGGTCGTTCGGGCCTTGCGCAACGACTCGGCGAAACACGCGGTGCGCATCTAGTCGAGAAGCTCACTCTCGTGTCGCAGCGTGAGGCGACCCGTCGGGTGCGGCTGGGGCGGGCGATCTGTTCGCGGGTCGGGATGCTCGGCGATGTGCTGCCTGCCTCGTTTCCGATCGTCGCCGATGCTGTGTTCACGGGAACTCTCGGTCTCGATGCCGCCGCCACAATTGTGCACGCGCTCACCCAAGCGGTGCGTCGACACGCAGCCCAAGAGGGGGTGGATGCCGCGGAGCTTGCCCTCGTAGAGGCCGGCACCACCCTGCCCCCCGACCTGCTCGCGGTTCGCGCACGAGTGTGGCGTGACGCACTCGACCCCGACGGAGCCGAGCCGCGCGACGAAACACTGCGCTCGCGTCGCGAACTCTGGATCGGTCGCGAAGAGAACGGCATGACACGATTCGGCGGGTATGCCGACCCCGTCAACGCAGCACTCCTGCGTGCAGCACTTGCGGAGCGATCCGGGCCCGGCGTGACGCCTAGATTCCTCACCGAAGACGAACAAGCAGCTGCCGCCACCCCCGGTATGCCGTTGAGAGACCCCCGCACTGTCGAGCAACGCCAGTTCGACATCATGTTCGGACTCATCACGGCCGGGATTCGCTCGGGCGACTCGAACCCAGGCAGCATGCGCAGCCTCACCACCGTCGTCGCCGTCATCACCGCCGCAGATCTTGATGCGGGGCGCGGAGTCGGGTGGCTCGACGACAACGATGAACCGGTGTCTGCGGCATCCATCAACGTGCTCGCATGCGATGGCGGAGTGAAGCCCCTCGTCTTGGGACCCAACGGCGAAGTACTCTGGCTCGGCCGCACGCAACGACTCTTCAGCAAAGCCCAACGACTCGCCCTCGCCATACGCGACGGCGGATGTGCGTGGAACGGATGCCACGCACCACCCGCCTGGTGTCACGCCCACCACGTAACCGAATACGGCGCCGGCGGAAAAACCGACATCGACAACGGAGTGCTCTTGTGTCCCGAACACCATCACGCGCTCCACGCCTCGGAATTCACGATGACAATGCGCGACGGCAGGCCCCTACTCAAGGCACCAGTCTGGCTCGATCCAACCGAAACCTGGAAGCCACTCGGGCACACTCGAGTGACGATGGCGGCTTAGTTGGTAGTTTGACGGACACCGCTGCGGGAACCCGGCCGCGCACGAACTCGGCGAACAATCTCGGGAGTTAGCGCACGGCTCGCATCGAAATGTGTGTTCGCTGTGAAGCAGGTGCGCGAAACAGGACTACGGTTCGGAACATGAGTATAGGAACAGGAATCGTATTATTCGTCATCGGCGCAGTTCTCACTTTTGCGCTCGATCTCCAGCTCGACTGGATCGACCTCGACTTGGTCGGGTACCTACTAATGGGTGCAGGCGTCGTCGTGTTCGTCATCGGAATGGTCTTCATGATGCGCAAGCGCAAGTCGGTCACAACCCTGCACACGGATCAGCCCAGTGGTTCGTCTACGACAGAACGTCGCACCTCAGTAACCCCCGACGAGATGCCGTAAACAGCACGTCTCGGCATAACCCTAGACCTCGGTTATGTCGATCTCTTTCATAAGCTCCGCGTCGATTGCAAATCCGACTTTCGCGAGCAGGTCATCCGGAACGGGTGAGTCGACCGTCAACACGGACAACGCTTGGCCACCCGCGCTGTGGCGCGCGATCTGCATGCCCGCGATGTTGATGTTCGCCTCGCCGAATTCTCTACCGTAGATCGCGACGATGCCCGGTCGGTCCGTGTAGATCATGACGATGAGGTGTTCGGCAATGGGCACTTCGACGTCGTATCCGTTGATCTCGACGATTTTTTCGGCTTGCTTCGTGCCCGTGAGGGTTCCCGAAACCGAGATTTGCGAACCGTCGCTGAGTGCACCGCGAATCGTCAATAGGTTGCGGTATTCGGGACTCTCGGCGTCCGTGATCAAGCGTACTGTGATGCCGCGCTGCTCGGCCAGGAGCGGTGCGTTGACGTAACTCACGGTCTCACTCACGGTGTTCGAGAAGATTCCCTTGAGCGCCGCGAGCTTGAGCACGTTGACATCGAACTCGACGATCTCGCCTCGAACCTCGACATCGACGCTCGTGAGTGGGCTGTCGGCAAGTCCTGCGAAAATCTGCCCGAGCTTCTCCATGAGCGGGATTCCCGGCCGAACGCTTTGGTCGATGACGCCGCCCGCGACATTGACGGCGTCGGGCACGAGCTCTCCGTCGAGCGCGAGGCGCACAGATTTCGCGACCGACACTCCGGCCTTCTCTTGCGCCTCGTCGGTGGATGCACCCAAGTGCGGCGTGAGAATGATGTTGTCGAGTGACAAGAGCGGCGAACCCGTGGGGGGTTCGTGAACGAATACGTCGAGGCCAGCGCCGGCGATCCGCTTCGACTTGAGGGCAGCGTAGAGTGCGTCTTCGTCGATGATTCCGCCGCGACTCGCGTTGACGATGCGCAAGCTTGGCTTCGCGATCGCGAATTGGTCCGCGCCGATGAGTCCGGTCGTTTCGGGGGTCTTGGGAATATGGATCGTGATGAAGTCGGACTGCGCGACGAGCTCGTCGAGTGAGAGCATCGAGACGCCGAGTTGTTGTGCGCGCGCGGGCGTTACGTAAGGGTCGAACGCGACGAGGTTGGGGCCGAACGCCGCGAGGCGCTGCGCGACGAGAGTACCGATGCGGCCGAGACCGACGATACCGATCGTCTTCTCGTACAGCTCGACACCCGTAAACTTCGAGCGCTTCCACTCTCCCGCTTTGGCCGAATGATTCGCGTCAGGGATGAAGCGAGCGAGGGAAAGCAAATGCGCAATCGCGAGCTCCGCGGCAGAGATGACGTTCGAGGTCGGGGCGTTGACGACCATGACGCCGGCTTCGGTTGCGGCCTTGATGTCGACGTTATCGAGACCGACGCCCGCGCGTGCGATGACCTTGAGCTGCTTCGCTGCCGCGATCGCCTCGGCGTCGACGTTGGTGGCCGATCGGATGAGGATCGCACTCGCGTCCACGAGCGCCGCAAGCAAGGCAACGCGATCGGTGCCGTCAATCGACCTGATGTCGAAGTCGGGGCCGAGAGCCTCGACGGTAGCTGGCGATAGTTCTTCTGCGATCAGCACGATCGGCTTGGCCACGAGTCGAGTCCTTCGGTTTGTACCCGTACTGGGGAGCTGGCAGGCGGGCGCCGTCGCGCAACCCACTCAACTTTACTGGGAGCTACTAGTGCGCACCGCCATGTGACGAAGTGCTGCAACCATGGAGTCGTGATCGACACCGCTCAGTGGGTTCTCCGCATCATCCTCGCGGTCATTTTTGTCGCGATGGGGGTAATGCATTTCGTGCCCGCCCCGGCACAGACCATGGCCGCGATGATTCCGCCTGCGTTTACGACGCGAGTGAGCGCTAAGACTCTCGTCGCGTTTACGGGGGTGTGCGAAATCGCTGGCGGTATCGGGCTGCTCATCCCCGCGACGCAATTTGCAGCGGGCATCGCGCTCGCGGTGTTCCTCGTCGTCCTGTTCCCCGCGAACGCACTTGCCGCTCAAGACCCAGCGCGCTTTGGCCGCGCCGCGATCCCGTTCTGGCCGAGGCTCATTGGCCAAGTCGTGCTTATCGGTCTGTGCGTGATCGCTGCCCTCTAGAGTTCGATGACAACCTTTCCGCGCGCGTGGCCGTTGCGCACGATGTCTAGAGCTCGAGCGGTTTCTTCCAGAGAGTGGATGCTGTCAAGCACGGGTTCGAGGTGGCGCGCATCCACAAGTCCGGCGATTGTCTCCAAGTCGGTGTGGTTGGGGGTTGCGGCGAAGCCCTTGATCGTTCCGTTGGTGAATACCGATAGCAGCGCAGCGCGGGCGATGCGCGGGAGCGGTCCAAGCCACCGGCCTCCCGCTCCCGAGCTCAGCACGAGAATGCCGCCTGGCGCGAGCACTCGACGCAGCTCGCGGAGCGACCGATTGGCTATGAGATCGAGGATGACATCGAAACGCGCATCGCCCGCGACGAAGTCCTCGCGCAGATAGTCAACAACCGTGGTCGCGCCGAGCGAACGCACGAGCTCGACGTTCGCGGTGCTGCAGACGCCCGTGACTCGAGCCCCCGCGTGCGCAGCGAGTTGCACAGCCATCGAGCCGACGCCGCCTGATGCGCCGATCACGAGACCCGACTGGCCTG
Organism: Leifsonia sp.; assembly: GCA_031421515.1. GTDB lineage: Bacteria > Actinomycetota > Actinomycetes > Actinomycetales > Microbacteriaceae > Rhodoglobus. The sequence goes on along the minus strand of JANOOQ010000127.1, from coordinate 1,095 downwards.
GCTCAAGGTTCGCAGCGCGAAAGCCTTGAAGGGCAGTTATCGCGGCCATCGGCAAGGCCGCAGCCTTGACGAAGTCGAGTCGCGCCGGCTTGCGTGCCACGAGCTCTTGCCTCACGCGCGCAAACTCTGCGATCGATCCTTGGGGTCCCTCACCATAGACCTCGTCACCAACGGACCACGTCGACACCTCGCTACCGACCTCGACGATTTCGCCCGCGAAGTCTGCGCCTACCCCGCTCGACCGCGGTCGGGTCAGCCCGGTCATGAGTCGGATCATGCGCGGCTCCCCTGTCAAAAGGAACACGTCGGCGGGATTGACGGATGCCGCTCGAACACGCACTAACACGTCAGTCGGCCGCACGGTTGGCCGGTCGATCTGCGCGATCGAGAGCACGTCGCTTCCGCCATAGACGGAGCGCACTGCGGCCCTCATCGTGCAACCCGCGCTCGACGTGCGGCGCTCACGAAACCGCTCACGATCGAGCGAATACCGTTGAGCACGGCCAGGCCCGCGAGAATCCACCCGATTGTCGCGGGAGCGTCACTCGATCACCCAATGGACTCGAAGAACGCTGGATTGAGCAGGTTGCCGCTCGCGACGAGCCACACGAGCAGCGACATCCCGAGCACCGTGAGTATCGCATTTATGACCGCAAGTCGTGTCGTGAACCCGAGGTACTCGGTCGCGAGGCCGAAACCGGCCGCCACGACAACGATCGCGACGAAGACGGGCCACGATTGTGCGAGCAGCGGCGAGATGACTCCAATTGGATTGCCGGCCGCGTCGGTCGCACTCGTGAGGGTCGGTGACACAACGAGCAGCGCGATGAATCCGACGACGAAGGCAAGGCCGCCCACGGTCTCGCCGAACCCCTCCCGCCCGTCGGGAGTCTCGGGCAGGGCGGCGGGTTGCCACCCGGCGAGAGTCTTCGCCCGAACGCGCGGTACGCGCTCGACGATCGCGAAGACCACCGTGATCCAGAAAACGAGTTGCATCGTGAGTGTTGCGACGATGACCACCGTCGTCCCGAGCAAATCGAGCCAGTCGACGCCAGCGAGCAATTGAGCCTCGATAAGCATGACGGCGACACCGGG
>JANOOQ010000126.1:0-2111 GCA_031421515.1 Leifsonia sp. | reverse complement strand
CTCGCGAGCAACGCCGGAACGTCGGGGCTCTACGACCTCGTCAACCTCTTCAGCGGCGGGGCGCTCCTGCAGCTCTCGATCTTCGCGCTCGGCATCATGCCGTACATCACGGCGTCGATCATCGTGCAATTGTTGCGCGTCGTCATCCCACACTTCGAGACCCTCTACAAGGAGGGCCAGTCCGGCCAGTCCAAGCTGACGCAGTACACGCGTTACCTCACGATCGCGCTCGGCGTTCTTCAGTCCACAACGCTCATCACCGTCGCTCGCAGCGGCGCGCTCTTCCCGTCGAACACGGGAGTAGCCGAGTGTAGTCAACTCATCACAAACGACGCGTGGTACGCCATCATGCTCATGGTCATCACGATGACCGCGGGTACGGGCCTCATCATGTGGATGGGCGAGCTCATCACCGAGCGCGGCATCGGCAACGGCATGTCGCTGCTCATCTTCACGTCGATCTCGGCACAATTCCCGAACGCGCTGTGGAGCATCAACCTCAGCAAGGGATTCGAGACCTTCCTCATCGTTATCGCGGTGGGAATCGTCGTCATGGGCTTCGTCGTGTTCGTCGAGCAATCGCAGCGCCGTATTCCCGTGCAGTATGCCAAGCGGATGGTCGGCCGCCGTACCTTCGGCGGAAACAATACGTACATCCCGATCAAGGTCAATATGGCTGGCGTTGTGCCCGTCATCTTCGCATCGTCGCTGCTCTACTTACCCGCCCTCATCGCGCAGTTCAACCAGCCGCAAGCTGGCGAGACGCCCGCGGGCTGGGTCACGTGGATTCAGAACTACCTGACGACGGGCGATCACCCGCTCTACATGCTCTTGTACTTCCTGCTCATCGTAGGGTTCACGTACTTCTACGTCGCGATCACCTTCAACCCTGAAGAAGTCGCGGACAACATGAAGAAGTACGGCGGCTTCATTCCGGGCATCCGTGCGGGTCGTCCAACGGCCGAGTACCTCGACTACGTGCTGACTCGCGTGACGCTCGCTGGATCGCTCTATCTCGGTGCGATAGCCCTCGTGCCGCTCATAGCGTTCGTGTTGGTCGGGGCGAATCAGAACTTCCCGTTCGGAGGAGCGAGCATCCTGATCATCGTGGGTGTCGGTCTCGAGACCGTGAAGCAAATCGATTCGCAACTACAGCAGCGTCACTACGAGGGACTGCTGCGTTGAGTCGGCTGCTCCTCATCGGGCCGCCGGGCGCAGGTAAAGGCACTCAGGCGGTCCGACTCTCTGAGTTGTACCTCGTGCCAGCGATCTCGACAGGCGACATTTTCCGCAGCAATGTCAAGAACAGAACCGCGCTCGGCAAGAAGGCCAAGGCCTACATGGATGCAGGCGACAACGTTCCCGATTCCCTCACGAACGCGCTCATTCGAGATCGCCTTGCCGAGGCGGATGCCCAGCAGGGCTTCTTGCTCGATGGCTACCCGCGTACGACCGATCAAGTGCGTGAGCTCGATGAGTTCTTGAGTGGACACGGCGCCGCCCTCGATGTCGTTGTCGAACTCGTTGCCGACCCCGACGTTGTGATCGACCGCTTGCGTAAGCGCGCGACCGAACAAGGCCGAAGCGATGACGATGAGGCCGTGGTTCGCCACCGGCTTGACGTATACCGCGAACAAACCGAGCCACTCATCGACATTTATGACGGTCGCGGAGTGCTCGCCAAGGTCGATGCGATCGGTCAAATCGACGATGTGACGGATCGGATCGTCGCGGCTCTCGCCGAGCGCGGCATTCCGTTGCCAGCAGCCTCCTAGTTTCGTGGCGTTCGGTAACAAGAAGATCTACAAGTCCGCGGCTGAGCTGCGGCTCATGGTCGAGCCTGGTCTCATCACGGCGGCCTCGCTCACTGCTGTGCGCGCGGCAATTCGTCCCGGTATCTCGACGGGTGAGCTCGACGCGATCGCCGAGCGCACGATCCGTGCGGCGGGAGCCGTACCCAACTTCATGAAGGAACCCGGTTACCACCACACGGTGTGCATCTCGGTCAATGACGAGGTCGTTCACGGTGTTCCCGGCAAACGCGTCATCCAACCAGGCGACATCGTGTCAGTCGACAGTGGTGCCGAATTGGGTGGCTGGAACGGAGACGC
>JANOOQ010000125.1:0-3233 GCA_031421515.1 Leifsonia sp. | reverse complement strand
CCAAGCGGCTCGAGAAACGTCACGTCGAGCCCGCCCGCGACGGGAATCTGGCGCCCCATCAAGCGCTCCGGGGCACCCGAGTAGTACGTGAGCACGTCGCGAACGTGCGCAGCTTCCCATCGCGCTTGCGTGATCGGATGCCCGGAGTTGAGCACCTCGAGCCGTGCGAGCTCTTCGAGGTGAGAGTCCACGACGCTCGCGAAATCCCGCAGCGCCGCGGCCCGAGCCGCAGGGGCAAGTGCTGCCCACGACCGCTGCGCGGCGACGCCGCGCGCCACCGCGTCATCCACTTGCTCAAGGGTTGATTGTTCGACCGCCCGGATCTCGGTCTCGTTCGCGGGGTTGATGAGCATCGTGCTAGCCACGATTGGTCCTCTCTGCCGCGTATTCGGTCGCAGCTGTCACGAGCCCTTCGAAGAGTCGCAGATCGTCTGGATCTTGCTCCGGATGCCACTGCACCGCAACGCCGAAGGGAACGCCCTCGAGTTCGACGGCCTGAATCGTTCCGTCATCGGTTCGAGCCGTCACGACGAGCCCGTCGCCCACTTCGGCGATCGATTGGTGGTGGTACGTCTTGACGTCCATGGGTTCGGTGTCGCCGAGCACTGCTGCGAGCTTCGTTCCCGGGTCGATCGAGACTTCGTTGTCGCTAAAGACCGCGTCCGCGACGCGGTAGCGGTCGGTGCCGAGGGTCTCAGGCAAGTGCTGGTGCAGGGTTCCGCCGCGCATGATGTTGAGCACTTGAGCTCCCCGGCAGATCCCGAGAAATGGCAACCCCGTGTCGATCGCGGCGGTGAGCAGAGCGTCTTCCCACGCGTCGCGATCGAGGCGCGGCTCGTCCGTCTCGGGATGGCGTTCTTGACCGTAGCGCTCGGGATTGACGTCTTTGCCGCCCGTGATGATGAGCCCGTCGAGCCCGCTGATGATGCGCTCCGCGACACTCGCGTCTACGGGCTGTGGGGGCAAGAGCACCGCGATGCCGCCGGCCCTATTCACGGCCTCGAAGTACACCTTCGGAAGGAACGACGCTTGAACGTCCCACACCCCGGTTTGCGCTTGCTCGAGGTAGGTCGTGAGGCCGATTACTGGATTGGCTGGTTGAGTAGCGCCCGACGGGCGCGGCGTGGCTGGTTGAGTAGCGCCCGACGGGCGCGTATCGAAACCGCCGGGTCTCGATACGCCGCCTTCGGCGGCTACTCGACCAGCGGAGTTCTTAGAACCGTTCAAAGCCACGCACCCGCTCCCAGTCCGTGATCGCTGCATCGAACGTCGCTTGCTCGATGCTCGCGTTGTTCAAGTAGTGCGAAACGACGTCCTCGCCGAACGCTTCTACAGCTACTTCGGAACCGGCGAAGAGCGCCGCGGCTTCACGCAGCGACGAGGGCACGCGCGGGGCATCCGACACATACGCATTGCCTTCGAAGATCGGCTCGAGTTCGAGTTCGTGCTCGATCCCATAGAGTCCGCCTGCGATGAGCGCTGCGACGGCGAGGTACTGGTTGACGTCGCCACCGGGCACGCGATTCTCGACTCGCAGCGAGTGTCCATGGCCGACTACGCGCAGCGCACACGTGCGGTTGTCGAGCCCCCACGCAACCGCGGTCGGAGCGAAGCTTCCGGGCACGTAGCGCTTGTACGAATTGATGTTCGGGGCGAAGAACAGTGACATCTCTCGCATGGTGGCGAGTTGGCCCGCGATCCAGTGCTCCATGAGTTTCGAGAATCCGTAGGGCCGATCCTTGTCTGCCATGACCGCCGAGCCATCCGTGCCGCGAACCGACAAGTGAATATGGCACGAGTTGCCCTCGCGCTCGTTGAACTTGGCCATGAAGGTAAGCGATTTGCCGTGTTGGTCGGCGATCTCTTTCGCGCCGTTCTTGTAGATCGAGTGGTTGTCGCACGTTTCAAGCGCGCCCGCGTACCTGAACGCGATCTCTTGTTGACCGAGGTTGCACTCGCCCTTGACGCCTTCGCAATACATGCCGGCGCCGTCCATACCGTTGCGGATGTCGCGCAAGAGCGGCTCCATGCGCGTCGATGCCATGAGCGCGTAGTCGATGTTGTAGTCAGAGGCCGGGTAAAGGCCCTCGTACTTCTTCTTCCACGCCTGGCGGTAGGTGTCTTCAAAAACGATGAACTCGAGCTCGGTGCCGACGAACGACGTCAGACCTTTCTCGGCGAGACGCGCGAGTTGGCGCTTGAGCACTTGTCTGGGGTCGGGATTGACGGGAGTCTCGTCGAGCCAGTGGAGGTCGGCCGTGACGATCGCAGTCGCCGTAAGCCAGGGCGCGAGTCGCAAGGTGTCGAGATCGGGGATCATCGCCATGTCGCCATAGCCGCGTTCCCACGACGAAATCGCGTAGCCGTCGACGGTGTTCATCTCGACGTCGACTGCGAGCAGATAGTTGCAACACTCCGCGCCGTGCTCCGCGAGCTCTTCAAGAAATAGGCGAGCGGATGCCCGTTTGCCGACAAGGCGACCCTGCATGTCGGTGAACGCGATGATGACGGTGTCGATCTCTTTCGCGGCGACGAGAGCGGTGAGCTCTTCTACGGTGAGGTTGCCCGTGCGTTCCGCTGTCTTCGCTGCTGACACCTGTAACTCCTTCGTGACCTAGGTTTCGACCATTACATCACAGCGCTCGCCGCAATTTCGGGGACTTCGTCAGAGGCAATTTACATCTAAAGGTAGACAACAGGTACCAATAGCCGACAAACTCATGGGAATTCCGCAGGCAACGGAGCCTGCGTCAACGCATTGCTTCTGGAGGACGAATGACTGAGAAAAAGGGCACGTCGGTTTCCGGCGTCACCTACACGAAGGCCGAAGCGGGGTACTTCGAGAAACGAAGTCTCAAGCGCACCGCGGGAGTGTGGGGCCTCTGGGGCCTTGGCGTCGCGGCCGTCATCTCGGGAGACTTCTCGGGCTGGAACTTCGGTCTCGCTTCTGCGGGATTCGGTGGCATGCTGATCGCTTTCATCATCGTCGTCATCATGTACTTCACGATGTTGTTCTCGATTGGTGAGATGTCAGCGGCAATGCCCCATACGGGCGGCGCGTATTCCTTCGCTCGAGCGGCCATGGGTCCGTGGGGTGGTTTTGTCACGGGATTGGCGGAGACGATCGAGTACGTCGCAACCACTGCCGTGATCGTCTACTTCTCGGCGCTCTACGCAAACGGGATCACTCTCGAAATCTTCGCGTTCGAGCTCCCGACGTGGTTGTGGTGGAT
>JANOOQ010000124.1:0-1526 GCA_031421515.1 Leifsonia sp. | reverse complement strand
GGCCTGATCGCGCAGGACCTGCTTGCGCTCGGCGGACTGCCTGCCGCATTTCCCGCACCACGCTTCGATCCCGGAGAGACCGCCGACTGGCTCGGCGTGGCCTATGTCATCGCCGGATCGCACCTCGGCAACCGGCTGCTGCTCGCACAGGCCGGGGTCGCGCTACCCGATCATGCCCGCCGGTTTCTCGCGGGCAACGCAATGCAGGACTACTGGCGGAGGCTGCGTTCGCTGCTGTCCGGGATGCCCGGCCCCGATGGCGGCGTCAGCTCGGTCAGGGGCGCGCAGGCCACGTTCGAGCATTTCGCCCGCTGTGTGGAGATGTTCAGCCTGGCGAAGTCCGCCGCGGCGTGAACCCAGGCTCGGCCAAGGCATCCAGCCCCGTCCCACGGTGCGTTTTGCTGGTCGAGGACAACATCATCATCTCACTCGATACCGAAGAACACCTGCTGTCGCTGGGCGTAGTCGCGGTGAATCTGGCCAGCAGTAGCGGCGCGGCGTTGTCCAGCCTCCAGGCCACCCCCCCCGACTTCGCCCTGCTCGACGTCAACCTCGGCGAAGAAACCAGCGAACCGGTCGCCTGCGCACTCGAAGCGCGCGGGGTGCGGTTCGCGTTCGCCACCGGATATGGCGAGGTCGATGGCATGCTCGAAAAATACCCGCACTCGGTCGGGGTGTTGCAGAAGCCCTATTCGAAGGACGACATCGCTCGCATCATCACCCAGCCGGTTCCGGCCTGAACCGAATCAGAGTTCGCGGTCGAGTTCGAGGAAATCCTTGGGGATGCGCAGCGCTGCGGTGGCGATGCGGGTTTCGTGGAGGAACATCGCCAGCGCGACCATCATCAGCGCGACCGCTGCGAAGAACGTCGCCGCCGCGAAGCGTTGCAGGCTGACCCCGGCGATCTCCACGAAGAACAGCAGCCCCACTGTGAGGCCGATGATCACCGCCGCCGAAACAAGCAGCAGCAGCGCCCGCCCGATCAGCGCGATCCGCCGGTCGACGAGGCGAATCTCGATCACCACCATATCGTGATCGCGCCCCTCGGTGTCGCGCCTGGAGGTGGCGTGAACGATCGACCGCCCGCCCCAGCCGGGTCGAGAGGATGTTCATGATGTTGCCGATCGCCACCAGCATGAACACCGGTGAGAGCGCAAGCTATCTCACCTTGGCCGCGCAATCAGACATAGGCCCAGCGGATCGAACGCCAGATCGGCGATCGAGGTGGCCTGGCCGCACTCGCCGGGCTTGAGCGCTTCTGTGCCCAGCCGCACTTCGCCTTCGCGCGGAATGACCAGCAGCGGCCCGGCATACGCGGCGCGGATCGCGGCATCGGGTTCGCCGTCGAGGCGGTGGAGCTGGAAGTAGCGGCCGTTGGCCAGCTCGACCGTGCCGCGTTCGGGGATGTGGCGGCGCAGCGCCGGATCGTGCGGCTCCCCGTTGGCAACCGCCACGCCTTGATCGAGGTGCAGCTCGCGCGGGCGGCCATAGTCGTAGAGGCGATAGGTGATGTCGGCGTTCTGCTG
>JANOOQ010000123.1:0-4944 GCA_031421515.1 Leifsonia sp. | reverse complement strand
GGGTTCGCCGGGTTCTTCGGTGTGCCGATACGGTTCTCGCGCTTCGCAGCGCAGGGGGCGATCAACGCTCTGCCGGCGCTGCTCACCCCCCGGCACCGGGTCACTGAGCGCCCCCTCGACGCCCACGCCGCCGAGGCTACCGTCGCCTCCGCACGCCTGCGCGGGGCGCTCGGCCACGCGCTGCATGCCGCGGACTCCTCGACGACGAGCGCGTTCGCGTTCGCAGAGACGGCGGGCTGGTTCTCCGGTGCGCTGACGGCATTGCGCACGCTCGCGCCCTCCGGCCATGCCCGCCTCGAGCGCGCCTTCTCGTCACGGCCTGAGGACCTGCCCACCCGGCTGACCGTGGACGAGAGCTTCACGCTCGACGAACGTGCGTCGATGGCCGCGACCGCGTTACGGATGATGGGGTTGACCCGGGTTGCACCTCTCGTGGTGCTCACAGGCCACGGTTCGCACTCCACCAACAATCTTTACCAGTCGGCGCTGGACTGCGGAGCCTGCGGCGGCAACCCGGGCGGAGCCAACGCCCGGGCGGCGGCAGCGCTGTTCAATGACCCCGACGTGCGGGCGGCGCTTGCCGGGATCGGTCTCGCGATCCCTGACGACACGGTGTTCGTAGCGGCCGAGCACGACACTGTGCGCGACACCGTGACCGTGCTCGATCGCCAGAGCATCCCCGGGTCGCACGTCGAGCGGGTTCGGGAGTTCGACGAGCTCCTGGCAGAGGCGGGCGCTCGGCTCGTCACTGAACGCGCCCGCGACCTCCCCGGAGCCCGCTCCCGACACACAGTGGCTCGCGTGCGACGGCGGGCCGACGACTGGGCCGAGGTATACCCCGAGCTTGGACTCGCCGGCAACGCGGCAATGATCATCGGTCCACGCGAGTTGACCCGAGGCGTCGACCTCGGCCGTCGCGTGTTCCTGCATTCCTATCGCTCCGAGCTAGACCCCGACGCCTCGGCACTCGAGACGATCATGACGGCGCCGCTCATCGTGGCCCAGTGGATCAACCACCAGTACTACTTCTCAACGCTCAACCCAAGCACCCTCGGGGCGGGGACGAAAACGATCCACAACGCGGTCGGCACGCTCGGAGTGCTCGCCGGGCACCGCGGCGACCTGCGCCGCGGGCTGCCGTGGCAGTCCGTGGGATTCGGCAGCGATCTGCTCCATGAACCGATGCGCCTCACCGTGGTGATAGAAGCGCCCCTCGAGCGAATCGGCCGCATCATCTCGGGCAACCAAGTACTGCGCAACCTACTCGACCACGAGTGGATCACCCTCACCGCCCGCGACGACATGCACCACCGCTGGCATCGCTACACCCGCTACGGCTGGGCGCGCGCGACCCCCCTCACCGTTCGCCAAAAAAAGGAGACCCTCGCATGAAGAACCTGACCCCCATGACCCGACTCGAGATCGTCGTGCCCGCCCGCGACGCCGCTGCGATCCGCGAACTGATCAGCTCCGCCGGGGCTACGGGATACACCTCGGTGTCCGGTGTGTCCGGTATCGGCCATCACGGGCAGCACTCCGGGTCGCTGCTGTTCAACGAGTACGACACCCTGACGATGCTGATCACCGTGCTGCCGGAGGACAAGGCGGGCGAGCTCATCGATGCCGTGCGCGAACTGCTCAACGCCTCCAGCGGCGTGATGTTCGTCGCCGACACCTATGTGTCGAGGCCCGAGTACTTCCAGTGACGTAAGCACGCGCCGCCTCCGCGAAGCAGACCATCGTGTTCGCGACGATGCACGGTAGAGAGATGCTCGCCGCCGCCGCCACGGTGAAGGCGCGGCTAGGAATGCAGATCACCGGACGGCTCTTCGCAATGGCCTCGGAAGGCGACTCCTCTCAAGTCTATTCGGCGTACGCAACATCGAGATTCTGCTGTTCGTGACGAGCTCCGTGGACTCGAGATCGTCGAGCGCTCCACCGAGTTCTCACCCGTCCCATCGGGCCGAACGGTGCACAACGTCGGCGACGCGATCCACTACGCGGAGACCATCGACTTTCCCCAACAACGACTGATCCTGCGGGCCCGATCCGACGATGCTGTCCTCATCCACAAAAACGTCAACTCGCGCGACAGACTCGCGGACATTCATGGGTCATCCGACTACGGTTTACCGCCCAGAGTCACGACGCGCTCACGGTACTCCTCGGTGTTCAACTCGCCGCGGGCATACCGCTCATCGAGAATCTGCCGCGGTGTCGAAGTCACCGCCGTAATTGTGGTGCCTGCCCTCGTCACAGCCGTCGAATTGCGGATCAGAGCCACCACAAGAACGACGAGCCCAACGACAATCAGACCGCCAACGACCCACATCCAGACCCCGCCGTTATATCCGTATCCCCACATCATGATCGTGCCTTTCCAGCGTTAGCGCGTACGCGCGGCGGTGCCGTTGCACTCGTCCACACCAGCATCATCCAAGCTGAGCCCCGGTGCTAAGGCCTTTGGTCCCGCAGTTTTGTATCCTCAAATTGAACGAAGGGAGATCCCACGATGCAGACCCCCCTGAAGTTCGAAAGGATGTACTGAGCGGCGCCCTTACCTGTGTGCTCGGGATCCTCAGGGTAGGGGTAGGTATTTACTTCCTCATCTTGCGGCCCCCGCTACTTCCAGAAGACCTCCGGCGAACGGGCGTCGACCCGAATGCTCTGCCACCAGCCTTCGTGGAGTGGCTCTTTTCCACATGGGGCGGCTTTATCGTCGGCTTCGGGGCGACACTCCGACTGTCAGGCGACCTCCATCGCAAACGGCAAGGCACACCCGCGAGGCGTAAGCCAATGGAGAACTGAGCGTGGCCGCACGAGCACGACCGGGAGCACGTCGGGCGCATTGATCACAGGTCAATTAGCCAACCTGGCTCGGTGGGCCAAAACCTAGACACATCCTAGGCTGAGAGGATCTGAATGGCTTGATTTTCGGCCCAGGATCTGTCCCAAATACTTTCGAGTGTGGGCAGAATGTGGACAGAAACCAGAACGGGCCCGACCGCATTCCAGAAAAAATGCTGGTCAGACCCGTTATTTGGGTAAACCTGGGGGTGTGCAACTGACGGAGGCCTATGACAGTGGGTCTTGGGTTTTTTGTTTGAGGCGTTCGTAGGGTGTGTTGCCGGCGAGGGCGCCGTGGGGTCGATCGTAGTTGTAGTAGTCCTCCCATTCTTGGAGTCTGTCGTTGAAGAGGTTGACGTCGTCGATGACTTGGCCTTCCAGGAGTCGGTAGAACTCTTCAGAGTCGATCCTGTGGGAGCGTTCGACCTTGCCATTCAGTCGGGGCGTGGCGGGCTTGATGTAGATGTGGCCGATGCCTTTGTCCAGCAGGTGCCAGTGGAATGACTGTCCGAACTCGGACCCGTTGTCGGTCTGGACCTTCTCGACCTTGAATAGCAGTTTTGAGAGCACGTGGTCGATGAACTGGATCGCGGTCTTCTGGTCGTGCTTCGGGTAAGCGCGAAGCACTCGCACCCGCGTGCAGTCGTCGATAGCGGTGTACTGGTAGTAGCGCTTCTTCTTGCCGGTTTGCCCGAGCGGTTCGATGAACTTCACGTCGACCTGCAGGGCGTGGACCGGGCGTTGCTTCTCGTAACGTTTCCATTTGGTGTCTTTGCGTTTGTAGCGCTGCGACGCCGGCAGCCGGCCCAGGCCCACCTTGTGCAGGATTCGCCAAACCCCTGAAGAGCTGATCGTGAGGTCGTGGTAACGCTTCAGATACATCGTGATCTTCAGCGGCCCAAAATGGTAATGCTGCCGCAACCAGAGGATCTTGTCCACGACCTCAGCGTTGGTCGCGGTCGGTGAATAATGCGGCGCGCTGGAGCCATCTCGGAGCCCTTCGACGCCTTCGTCCTCGTATCGTTTCAGCCACCCGTAATACGCCTGGCGGCTGATGCCGTAGTAGCGGCAGGTTGATGCGACGTTGCCACTGACTTCCTCAACGTGCCGCCGCACGGCGAGCTTGTGATTTGCGCGACGCTCGAGCTGCCGCTCGGCCGACGCAGAGATAGTTGATGTCATGGGCTCTTCTTCCCAAATGGAAGACCGAACTGTCAACAACCTCCGTCAGTTCTACATCCCGAGGTGTATTCCTATCTCTTTGATCTCGGGAGACAGTTGGCACTTCTGGCCTACCTAGATCCGCGTCTTGGTTCAGAGCATTTGGCGTCTCGATTTGGCGTCGTCGATGCCGCGAAGCACGACGGACACCCAGATCATCCGGGCGAGCGGTGCGACCGCAATTCCCCAGACTATTGAGGCAACAACATCGCTCGGGAAGTGCACGCCGTCGACGACAAGAGCTACTGCGACTCCTAACGTGAGCAGCCCGCCGATGATTCGGCCCAACCATCGACTCCGACCTGCGGCGAGCCCGAGCACGATCGTGACCACCAGAGCAGTCACGAAGGCGGTGTGCCCGCTGGGATAGGACGCGTCGACCTGAGCCGGGCTGAAAGGGGTACAGGAGAAAAGCGGCGTCCGGGGGGGTGCACTGCGAGCTTGACTAGCGCCAAGGAGAGCCACGTCGCAGCAATCGTGACCGCAAATGTGGAGGCGACCCTGAGATTGCGTGCAATTGCGGTGACGATAGCGGTGAGTACAACCGTTCCGACGATTGCGGGCACGGGCCCGAAGATCCGATAGACGGCATTGCTGAGATAGCCGACTAGCTGTAGTTCCCCGTGACGTTGTGAACGCGTTGGGCCGGTGTTGAGCCGCCGATGCCGGTGTGGGGTCTGTGGTGATTGTAGTGATGAAGCCAGGCCGGGTATTCGGCGGCTCGAGCTTCGTCGCTGAGGTAGGTGGCGGCGTAGGCCCATTCGGTGGCGAGGGTGCGGTTGAAGCGCTCGACCTTGCCGTTCGTCTGAGGCCGGTAGGGGCGCGTCCAAATGTGCTTGATGTTGCCTAGAGCTGCGGCGAAGGTTCGGGATCGGT
>JANOOQ010000122.1:0-2923 GCA_031421515.1 Leifsonia sp. | reverse complement strand
CGCGGCGCTCGCGGTCGCGGGCGCCGTCATGCAAGCGATCTTCGGCAACCCCCTCGCCGAGCCCGGCGTCGTGGGCGTTTCGTCTGGGGCAGCCCTTGGTGCCGCGATCGCGATCGTGCTCGGTGCGACCGTCGTCGGCAGTGGATCCCTTGCGATCTTCGCGTTCGCGGGCGGCCTCGGCGCGACGCTCTTGGTGTATTTCGTGTCGCGCGCGAATGGCCGGACCGAGGTCGTCACACTCTTGCTCACGGGAATCGCTGTCAACGCGTTCGCGGGGGCGGGACTCGCATTCTTGCTGTTTATCGCCGACTCGGGTGGCCGCGAGCAAATCATTTTCTGGCAGCTCGGTTCGCTCAACGGTTCTCGCTGGTCCGAAGTCTTGATCGTTGCGACAGTTGCGCCAGTCGCGACCGCCGCGGCAATCGCGCTCGGTCGTCAATACGACTTGCTCGCTCTCGGCGAGCGCAACGCACGTCACCTCGGTGTCAATGTCGAGTATTTGCGCGTCGGCTCGATTCTTCTCGTTGCTCTACTCACGGGCGTCGCGGTCGCGTTCGTCGGCATCATCGCGTTCGTGGGTCTCGTCGTTCCACACATCATCCGCATGGCGATCGGCCCAAAGCACCGACCCTTGATCGTCGCCACGGCGATCGGCGGAGGGGTGCTGCTCGTCTACGCCGACCTCATCGCGCGCACGATCGTGCAGGGTGCGGATCTGCCGATCGGCCTTCTCACGTCACTCATCGGCGGGCCGTTCTTCTTCTACTTGCTCTTTCGTCAGCGCCGCAGGAGCGGGGGATGGGCATGATCCGCGCAGTCGACGTGAGCGTCGACCTCGATGGAATCACGGTGCTCGACGGCATCACTCTTGACGTGGTTGCGGGCGAAGTGCTCGTGATCGTGGGTCCCAATGGCGCGGGAAAGTCCACGCTGCTGGGAGTGTTGAGCGGCGAGCGACGACCGGCGCGCGGTGCGGTGTGGATCGACGAACGCGATGTCGCGGGCATCCGTCACTCCGAACTCGCTCGATTGCGCAGCGTGCTCACTCAAGAGAATCAAGTGAGCTTTCCCTTCCGAGTGATCGAGATCGTTTCGATGGGCCGGGCGCCATGGGCGCGCACGGTAGAGGGTCGCGAAGACATCGCGGCGGTTTCGTCTGCGATGGATGCCGCTGACATCACTCACCTCGCAAACCGCAGGTACACGGCCCTTTCGGGTGGCGAAAAAGCCCGCGTCTCGCTAGCGCGCGTGCTCGCTCAGCGAGCACAAACAGTGTTTCTCGACGAACCGACGGCCTCGCTCGACTTGCGCCACCAGGAGGAGGTCATGCGAATCGCTCGCCGCCTCGCTGACGAGGGCCGTGCCGTCGTCGTGGTTTTGCACGATCTCTCGCTCGCGAGTGCATACGCGGATCGGCTTGCACTCATCGCCGCGGGGAGGCTCGAGGCAATAGGTAGCCCCGCCGATGTGCTCACGGAAGAGCGCATCGAGCGCGTTTACGGTGTCGCGGTTGAGTTGCACCTCGTGGGCGGGCGGCCCGTCGTCGTACCGACACGACCCTCCGACGCGACGTAGGCTGCTGGAGTGCAACCCTGGTTAGTAGTCGTCATCTTCTTGGCGATCGGCGTGCTCTTTTACCTAGCGCAACGATTTGGCTGGATCGACTTGAGCAATAAGAGCAAGACGTCGGGTTCGCACGGCGGCGTGATGGGCATCGGCGACGAGGTCTTTCACCCCACGCGCCACGAGGCTCAACTGGAGCTTGACCGTCAGACCTCACTCCCGGCTCCCGCACCCGTCGCAGGCGACGCCGACAAAGACATCTACCGCGGCAACGTCACAATTGACTTGAGCGAGCGCGACAGAGACCCAGATCGCGACCCAGACCGCGACCCAGACCGCGACGAGGGCTAAGCGCTGTCGCGAACGACCATGCGGGTGGGCATGACGCGTTCACGTTCCGTCGGCTCGCCTCGCAGCAGAGCCAAGAGCATGCGCGCCATCTCGGCGCCCATTTCGCGCGACGGCTGGTGCACGGTCGTGAGCTGGATCTCGCCGCTGGTCGCCGCCGAACTATCATCGAATCCGACGACGGCGACGTCGTGCGGCACGTGGCGGCCGCGGTCGCGAAGCACCGAGAGGGCACCCGTCGCCATGAGGTCGCTCGAGACGAACACGGCGTCGAGGTCGGGATCTTGCGAAAGCAAATCGCGCATCGCGTTGACTCCGCTGAGCATCGTGTAGTCGCCCTCGCTCACGAGATCTGTGGGCAGCCCGGCGGCCTCAAGGGTCGAGCGCCAACCCTCGGCACGGTCGATCGCGGCTTGCATGTTCACGGGGCCCGAGATGAACCCGACCCGCTTGCGTCCGAGATCGATCAAGTACTGGGTGCCCATTGCGGCGCCCGCGGCATTGTCGACGTCGACGTAATTGTTGGTGTGCTGTTCCGGCCGATAAGGTCGACCACCGAATACGACGGGGATCGTGGCATCCAGGGTCGTAAAGAAATCGTCACCGGAGTGGTGCGAGACGACGATCGCTCCGTCGACGTTGCCACCGAGCAGGTAGCGAATGGTCTTGTCCGACGGAGACGACGGGCTGGCGAGCTGAAGATTGAGCACGTAGTCGCTGTCTTCGAGGCCTTGAGTGATACCTTGCACGATTTCGGCGAAGAAGGGGTCTCCGAAGAATCGGGTGGTGTCTTCGGGCACCACGAGAGCGATCGCCATCGTCTGGCGATTGGCGAGGCTCCGCGCGGCCCGATTCGGGATGTAGTTGAGTTGCGTAATGGCAGCGTTGACAGCAGTGACGACCTCGGGGCTCACGCTGCTGGATCCGTTGACCACACGCGACACTGTCGAGCGCGAAACGCCCGCTTGCGTCGCGACCGCTTCTAGCGTGGGCGCGACGCGGCGCCCGGGCG
>JANOOQ010000121.1:0-1952 GCA_031421515.1 Leifsonia sp. | reverse complement strand
CGAATACGCCCGATACGGCGCCGATGAATGCCGCGACGGATCCAACCGACAAGTCGATGTGGCCTGCGACGATCACCATGACCATTCCGATAGCAAGGATCAGGATGTAGCCGTTCTGAACGATGAGGTTCGAGATGTTCTGCGGCCGAAGCAGAATGCCGTTCGTCAAAAACGAGAACAGCACCACCACTGCGATGAGGGCGAGGAAGATGCCGTTCTTACCGAGGTCACTCAACACGTGGTTGAGTGACGACGCCATCCGCGATGTGATCGGCTTGCTGGTGTCCGTCATGTGAGTTGCTCCTTGTGCGTCGTTCGTCTGTGGGGTTGGTGTGGCCCCGCTAGCGGGCTGATTCCATCGTCATGAGTTTCAGCAACGCCTCGGGGTTGGCCTTGCCGATCGGAAGTTCGCCAGTAATGCGCCCTTCCGAGAGTGCGTAAATTCGGTCGCAAATTCCGAGCAGTTCGGGCAGTTCGGAAGAGATCACGATGACTCCCTTTCCTTCTGCCGCAAGCCGGTTGATGATCGTGTAGATCTCGTACTTCGCGCCGACGTCAATACCTCGAGTCGGTTCATCCAGAATCAAGACGTCTGGGTCGGAGTAGATCCACTTCGAGAGAACGACCTTTTGCTGGTTTCCACCAGACAACTTGCCCGTCTTTGCGAGCACGGACGGTGCCTTGATGTTGAGGCTCTTGCGATACTCGTTCGCAACCTTGTATTCCTCATTGTCGTTGACGAGCCCCAAGCGAGAGAGCTTGCCGAGCGACGCCATCGAGACGTTCCTCTTGATGTCTTCGATGAGGTTGAGGCCGTACATCTTGCGATCTTCCGTCGCGTATGCAATTCCGTTCTGGATCGCCTCGGAGACCGACTTGGTCTGGATCTCCTTGCCGTGCTTGAAGACCTTGCCCGAGATTCTGCTGCCGTAGGTGCGCCCGAAAAGGCTCATCGCGAACTCCGTGCGACCCGCTCCCATGAGCCCCGCGATTCCGACGATCTCGCCGCGGTGAACCGTGAGGTTGACCTTGTCGACCATGACGCGGTTGGGGTCTTGCGGGTGGTGCGCCGTCCAGTCCTCGACGCGCAAGATCTCCTCGCCAATGTGAGGCGTGTGATCCGGGTACCGGTGTTCGAGGTCGCGACCCACCATGTCTTTGATGATTCGCTCTTCCGTCACTTCGGACTTCAAGATCGTCTCGATCGTCTTTCCGTCGCGGATGACCGTGACGGAATCCGCGATCTTCTTGATCTCGTTGAGCTTGTGGCTGATGATGATCGACGTGATGCCCTGCTCCTTGAGGTGCAGGATCAAGTCGAGAAGGTGATCGGAGTCTTCGTCGTTGAGAGCCGCGGTCGGCTCGTCGAGAATGAGCAACTTCACGCGCTTCGAGAGCGCCTTGGCGATTTCGACAAGCTGCTGCTTGCCCACGCCGATGTCGAGAATTCGAGTAGTCGGGTTCTCTCGGAGGCCAACCCGAGCCAGCAGCTTTGACGCCTCGCTGTTGGTCTTATTCCAGTCGATCAAGCCCAACGGGCCAGTTACCTCGTTGTTGAGGAAGATATTCTCGGCGATCGAGAGGTAGGGGCTCAGAGCGAGCTCTTGGTGAATGATGACGATGCCCTTGGCTTCGGAGTCACGGATGTCGCGAAACTCAACGACCTCGTTCTCGAAGACGATGTCGCCCTCGTACGTGCCGTGCGGGTAAACGCCCGATAGCACCTTCATGAGGGTGGACTTACCGGCACCGTTTTCGCCGCAGATTGCGTGTATCTCGCCTCGGCTGACCTCAAGGGTCACGTCAGACAGGGCTTTGACGCCGGGAAAGGTCTTGGTGATGGACTGCATCTCCAGGATGTTCTTAGTCACGAGTCGGCCGACTTCCTTGTAATGGCTTCTTAGGTGGAGCGTAGTAGGGCAGTACTGGTGGTGGGGAAGAATTCTTCCCCA
>JANOOQ010000120.1:0-6517 GCA_031421515.1 Leifsonia sp. | reverse complement strand
CCACCCGTCATGGAACTCGATCCAGCGCAATGCTGGGAACACCTACACGCGAACACTCTCGGGCGGCTCGCGATCAGCGTCGGGGACGAAATCGACATCTTTCCCATCAACTACGTCGTCGATGGCGACTCGCTTATGTTCCGCACGGCGCCGGGCACGAAGCTACTCGAACTGACGATCGCGCAACACGTTGCTCTCGAAATCGACGGCTTCACGAGTGACGAAGCCTGGAGTGTCGTTGTCAAGGGAGCAGCAGCACGACTCGAACTTCAGTCTGAGATCGATGCCGCCGACGCTCTGCCGCTCGTGCCGTGGGTTCCGACCCTCAAGTACACGTATGTGCGAATCCGTCCCACGAGTGTGAGTGGGCGCCAATTTGTGCGCGGGCCCGAACCCGATCGCGCTTCGTTCTAGCGAGCGGGCATCCGTTAAGAACTGGTAAAGGTCAAAGTCTCGCCCGAACCAATTTCGCCGGGGCACGCATCCGCATCGACGCTATCGACGATGCTAAAGGCCGACCACTGCCAATTCTTGGACACGTCGTCGATGACGTACTCCGGGAAGCGCGCGGTGACAACCGAGCCGTTAACCGCAACGTCGTCGGTATCGAGATCGTCCGATTCGCCTGCGTCGCCGCGATCATGCCCCTTCGATCCCTCGGCGAACTTGTGGGCAAAGAACTCGGTGATCGAATCGCCTTGCCACGTGACCGCGAGGAGGTAGTTGGTCTTTCCGTTGCGGCTCGACACGACGAGTCCGAGCGACGACTCAGCAGCCGGGAGCTCGTCGACAAGCGTGAATTCGACGACGAGCTCACCATCGTGCTCTGCGACCGTCACGGCGTCGAGATCGACGGTTGTCGCGTCGCCCAACGCATCGACACATTGGTTCTCTTTCGCCTCGGGGCGAGGAGCGACTTCAGAAGGGGTGGGCGTCGGCGACGTCGGTGCGGTAGTCGCAGTCGACGGCGCTCCACTCGGCCCCGTCGGTTCAAGCGCCGACAACCCGACAACCACGACGATCGCGACGACGAGGGCAACTCCGATCGCTGCGAGCGCGATCGGCAACGCGATCTTTCGGCGAGGAGGTGACGGCTCGCTCAGCATCGGCTCGATTATCTCGGTCGTCATGCGATCACCGACGGCGGTTCGATTGACCGGCGCACGTGCGCTACCGCCCCCGCGATGATGAGGTATTGACCCACGACGTAGAGAAGCATGATGACAAAGTCGGGTTGCCACAGCGAGAAGTCGGGGTGGAAGAGCTTGAACGCGAGCACGGTATCCGACGCAGTGAAGAGCAGTGCCCCGATCGCAGCGGTGCGATTGGTGCCGAGCGCGAAAGCTGCCGACGTGCCGAGTACAAGCCCGTAGATCGCGACGGGAATGAGCAATCCGCCGAGGTGCGGCGCGAGCAGCCCCACGAGCGCGACCCACCACACGACATACAACAGTGCGAACGGCGTGAGGCCTTTAGTTCGCATGGGCCGGATGAACAACACGAGATACGTGGCATGGGCGAGCAAGAACGCACCGAGCCCAACGACAAAGCCGCCCGACTCTGGATCGGCAAGGAGTGCGTCTCCGGCCCACGAAAACGCGACCCCGAGGCCCGACCACAAGGCAATTTCGCTGTGAATGCGCGGGAGCGCGACGAACAGCGCGAGCAGCAGGGCGGGCATGAGCAAGACCTTTGTTGCACTCCCGACGACGGCAGCGTCGACAAACAAACTCACTAGGTGAACGGAGGCCACGATCGCGTAGACGGCAAAACCCCACAAGCGATTCATCCATCCAGCGTAGGCTTCTATCGTGGCCGACGAAGCACCTTGGCACATTCTCGTCTCTACGATGCTGCGCGCAGTGAGCTATTCACCAAGCAGTCGTGAGCTTCGAGTGCGGTTCGTCAACGGCGCGATCTATCTCTATTCTGAGGTTCCGCCCGACGTCGTGGACGAGTTGCTGAGCGCCGAGACGAGTTCACCCGGGCGGTACTTCAACGAGAACATCCGCGACGACTTCGACTGTGACGAGGAGCGTTAGGCGACGCGCCGAACTCTCGATGCCAAGCGGATGCGCCGCGCCTTCGCGGCCGTGAACGCGAGCGCCAACAGCGTGCCAACGATAGCGCCGATGCCGTTAGCCACGAGGTCGCGAGGATCCGAGACCCGGTTTGCGATGAACTGTTGAGCGAATTCGATCGCGGCCGTGAGCGCGAGACCGAACCCGATCGCTAGCCACCACTGCCGGCGCCCGAGCAAGAGCACGAGGAAGAGGCCGAGTGGCACGAACATCACGACATTCGCCGCGAACTCTAGGCGAGCAAAGGTGATCCAATCGGTCGCGGCGTTGGCTTCAAAGAACTCTGCCAACTTCCAGAGGATTCCGAACTGACTCGGTGCGTCGAGCGGCGACAGAGTTATCCACCCCACGAGCGCGAGGTATCCGATCGTGACGATGCTCAAGACCGGGTGCCGAAGAAACATCTTCTAATCGTGTCCTATGTCCACTGGGAATACCCGCAGAAGCCTATGGGCCGACCATGCTCGACACGAGAGTCGCAACCATTCCCCACGCGATCGCGTACGCGACCGTAAATGCCACGACTCCCCACAAGACCCGGCGAACGAGCGCCGAGCTCACTTCAAGCCTCACGAGCGCGAAATCCGCATGCAAGCGCTGGAGATTGAGATCGGTGTCGGCCGGAACCGGCCAGGTCGACTCGAGGTCGGCGAGATCGGAGAGAGCCGCGACTTCGTCGCCGCTGAGAATTTGCTGCCCGCGAGTGAGCGATCGTTCCAGGTCTCCCGACGAGACGATACTCACGTACGTTGGCGGCCGCTTTACGATGAGCTTGCGCGGGTCGACGACCACGAGCAACGGCTGAACGTGAACCGGCTTGCCTCCGGCTTGGGTCAAGAGTGCCGCGGCAGCATCCGCTTGTCCTGCGGTCCTGACGATGTCGTCGCGGAACTCGCTCGCGACGAGCAATTGTTCGCCGTCGATAACGACGTCTTGGTCTCTGAAGTTCGCAGCAACGACCGCGAAGGTGCCCGCTGGGCCAATCGAGAGGTGATCGAGCACCGAGCCGCCCAAGGGAATGTCGTGCAAGACGTCCCACCGCTGGCCGAGGTTCTCGAGCAGATCGCCAACCTTGAGTTCCGCGAGCGCGACGCGGTATTGCGACCGAATCGATGGTTCGAGCGGGCTCGCCCCGATGAGGCGAGCGAAGTAGCCGCGCGGTC
Organism: Leifsonia sp.; assembly: GCA_031421515.1. Lineage (GTDB taxonomy): Bacteria > Actinomycetota > Actinomycetes > Actinomycetales > Microbacteriaceae > Rhodoglobus. The sequence goes on along the minus strand of JANOOQ010000120.1, from coordinate 3,273 downwards.
GAGCTTGGGCTTGCGCTTGAACGACCGTGAACATCGCCGATTGGCCCGCGACTCGTTCGCGAACACTTCGGCCCTGCAACATGCCGTCCCCCTGAATTTTTTAGGGGGAATGCGACGTTGGGCCGGAGGCTCCCCCGCCCCCGGCCCTACTCGCTGCGACGAATCGCACCCGATCGAACTATCCTCCCCCGAGGAACTGTTCGTAGCTACAGTGTGCCTAAGCTGTGAAAGTCCTGCAAACCCCCACTTAGGGGTATACCCCTGTGGCCTGTGTTGCTAGCGGGGTTGTTGTTACTCAATCCCCTCGGGCAGGCTATCGGTCGTCACGAGCCGCAATCGTTGCGTGGGTCGCGTCATTGCGACGTATAGAGCCGCCGCACCGCGCGGAATCTCACTCACAATCGTGAGAGGTTCGACAACAACGACCGAATCGAACTCGAGGCCCTTCGCTTCTTGAGGCGTGAGGACTGCGATGGGTCGCGCGAGACCAACTGCCCCCAGGCCGACGTCGCGACCGAACTCCTGCTCGAGTTGAGGGTAGAAGCGTGGGAGAACCGAGTCACTCGCGATGATCGCGAGCGTTCCACCCGGGTCACGATCCGAACGAACGGCATCGAGAACGCCTGCCGCGAGATCGGTGACGCGATCGACAAGTACGGGCCATTCGCTCTCTCGAACCGCGCGCGAAGAAGTGATGTTGACGTCGTGCGCCATCGCCATCGCCTCGGCAACCGCGCTAATTTGCGCTGGCGTTCGGTAGTTGACCGTGAGCGCCTCAAGCCGCCACTTGTCGCCGACGTGCGGCTCTAGAGCCCCGGCCCAACTAGTCGTACCCGCCGCGGCCGACGCTTGAGCGACGTCGCCGACGATCGTGAACGACTTGAGCGGATTGCGGCGCATGAGCACTCGCCACTGCATGGGCGAGAGTTCTTGAGCTTCGTCAACCACGACGTGCCCGTAGGTCCACTCGCGGTCGGATGCAGCGCGCTCGGCCGTCGTGCCTCGCTCGACGGCCGCCTCGAATCCGTCCGCGAGTGACTGCGCGTCGACGAGCCCCTCAACACCCATGTTTCGAATTGCTTGCTCGGCGTTTTCAATGTCTCGCTTGCGTTGAAGCTTGCGCTCGCGTTTTTCGCCATCATCGCCCGCGTCGACTGCCCCCAGCAACTCGGCGGCTTCGTCGAGGAGCGCGACATCGCTGACCGTGAAAGGCGCTTCGCGGCCGCGCAATAGCAGAGCCCGCTGCGCAGCGCTCCAGCGCGGAGTGAGCGACTCGAGCCACTGAGGCCGAGCGAAGAGGTCTTGTAGCAGTTTGAACGGCGTGAGCGGAAGCCAAGCCGTGTTGAGCAAGACCTTGACGTCCTGGGCCGTACGCAAGTCTTCGCGCAACCATGCTTGATCGCTTTGCTCGATCGTGTTGCCGTGCGACCGCAATTGATCAGCGAGAATTCGGGAGAGGGCGCTCAACGCAACTTTGTTGAACGTGACACGCGCCACGTTGTGGGGCTTTTTGGTTCCCCATGCACGTTGCATCGCCTGGTGGATGAGCTGGGCTGGAACCGTCAGCAACTCGCCGTTGACGTCAATCACTTGCGACTCAGTCGGAACAACTTGTCTCGATCGCACGGCTCGCGAGAGAAGCTGCGCCATCTCGAGCGAACCTTTGAGCACCGCGACCTCAGACTCGTCGTCGAGAGTCGCTTCGAATCCGGGAAAGAGTTGGCCGATGCTCGCAAGCACGACACCTGTCTCGCCGAGCGAGGGAAGAACCGCTTCGATGTATTGCAAGAACGACTGCGATGGCCCGACGATGAGGACTCCGGATGACGCGAGCCGATCGCGATGCGAATACAACAAGTACGCCGCCCGGTGCAGTGCCACGGCGGTCTTGCCGGTACCCGGCCCGCCTTGCACGACGAGCGTGCCTGCAAGGTCGGCGCGGATGATCGCATCTTGTTCGGCCTGAATCGTCGCAACGATGTCGCTCATTCGACCCGTGCGCTGAGCTGTAAGCGACGCGAGAAGCGCGGCTTCACCTTGCAAGCCAGAAACGTCGCCCTCGAGCAAGTGGCGGTCGAAGATTTCATCGTCGATGCGCACGATCTCGCGACCCTTGCTCTGTAAGTGCCGGCGCGCTCGAGCGCCGAGCGGCGTAGCGGCGGTGGCTTGATAGAACGCGCGCGCTTGCGGGACTCGCCAATCGAGCAAGATCGGCCGTTGGTCGACGTCTCGAAGCCCGATTCGACCGATATAGCGAAAAACCGAGGCGTCGTCTCCGCTCGAGAGTTCAAGTCGCCCGAAAGCCAGTCGCTCGTCGATTTGCCGCAATTGGCTCACTCGGTCTTCGTAAATGCGCGCGAATGCGTCGCGTTCCGAACGGTTTTGGTGCGTTCCCCCTGGGCTCGAGCGACGCACTGCCTCGAGCTGCAGTTGAGCCTCGTCGCGCAAAGCATCGAGGCGCGCATACAGTTTCGATACGTAGTCGCGCTCTCGAGCCAATTCGCCTGATGGCATGCGCACACTCCCTGAAATCCGGCGTTTTAGTCTACGCGGATCCCCGCAACCTCTTGCGCGGTGCCAAGCGCAGTGGCAGTCTGATCGCAGAACAATTCATCGCTCAGAAGAGTCGCAGGCTTTGCCGCACCTCTGGGCGATGAATTTTTCTGTGCCAGTTTCTTAGGCAGTCGCCGCGAGGGTCTTTCGCGATTCCACGATTGCGCCAAGGAGCGCGGCCTCTTCGGCTTCTGCGCTGGCCTTGCCGCGCCCCGTGATGATGCGTTGCCGTGCGAAGGCGAGGCGCGTGGAATCCCGAATGTATTGCTTCATCGCGGGCCCCTTACCCTTGCCCTTCGCCCACGCGATCGCTTGGCGCCTGCCATTGGGAGTCGCAAGCGAGGTCACTTCGTCGGCCGCGAACCAGCCCGCAGCGGCGTATTCAGCCAAACGATCGTGGGTGAGCTTGGTCTCTTGCTTACGGAGCGTGACGACAAGCAAGATCGCGAGCACAAAAAGCGGTAATTGCACAACCGCGAAGTAAACATAGAAGTTGTCGACGAAAAAGAGAGCGCCGTTCCACAAAGCGTGCAGCAGGATCGCGGGGACGAGGCCGATCAGAAAGTACCCGATCGCGCCGAACGCTCCCGTGCGTCGCGCAGCGAAGCCCAGCGCGATTCCCGTGCACGCTGTGAACATGACGTGGGCAAAGGGCGACATGATGCCGCGAATGAGGAAGATCTCAACGACACTGCCATCGACGCCGCCGACCGTCACGAG
>JANOOQ010000119.1:0-1850 GCA_031421515.1 Leifsonia sp. | reverse complement strand
CCGAGGCGAGCGTTTGAGACCATGCATGGGCTCTCGGAGCGGCTCAGGGAAACCTGGCCAGCGGCATCCGCTCTCTCGATGGGGATGTCGGGCGACTTCGCGGAGGCGATTCTCGAGGGCGCGACACACCTGCGAATAGGTACGGCAATAACGGGAAAACGGCTCAACCATGGTTAATCTCGAACCACAAGCTTCACCGTTCGGAGGATCACAATGGCTAACCCGCTGCGCAAGACCATGGTCTACCTCGGCCTCGCTGACGAGGACTACGAGTACGAGTCCCATGCGCCACTCGCGCCAGCGGCCCCCGTCGCGCGCCACGAGTCTGCCGCGCCCGGGCGCGCTCCCGTCACGGCTCTGCGCCGACCGGCTCCTCGAGCGGGTGCTGCCGAGATGAACGAGATCCTTACTGTGCACCCCCGCCAGTACAAAGATGCTCAAGTGATCGCTGAGAACTTTCGCGAAGGCATCCCCGTCATCATCAATCTCTCTCAAATGAGTGAGCCGGATGCACGTCGCCTCATCGACTTCGCAAGCGGACTGTCTCAAGGCCTCTACGGCAAGATTGAGCGAGTCACGAGCAAGGTATTCCTGCTCTCGCCCGCGCACGTCGCCGTTTCGGGTGACCACGCCGCGGTCGAGTCTGACGTCGATGCCTCGTTCTTCGCACAGCAGTAGCACGGGTTAGTCTTTCGGGGTGGTGACCCTCGTTTCAATCGTCGCGACCGTGATTTACGTTGCGCTCACGATCTTCTTTCTCGCGTTGTGGGCGCGGTTCATCCTCGACCTCGCGCGAACGTTTGCGAGCCAGTGGAGGCCGCGCGGCTTCTGGCTTGTGCTCGCAGAAGGCGTGTACGCAGTGACCGACCCGCCGATAAGGGGCGTGCGCCGAGTGGTTCCGCCGCTTCGGTTGGGCGGCGCAGCGATTGATTTCGCTTGGAGTATCGTGATGTTGGCGTGCATCATTGCGATTTCGGTAGTGCTGGGATTCGTGAACTAGCCCAGTCGCGGTACTGTGGATGTGTCACAAGGGCACGATCCGGTCGCCTTGGTTACAATGTGGCTTTAACGAAAGTGTTTGAGGTGATGACAATGGCTCTGACTCCCGAAGATGTAGTCAACAAGCGGTTCCAACCGACAAAGTTCCGCGAGGGCTACGACCAGGATGAAGTAGACGACTTCCTCGACGAGGTAGTCGTCGAGTTGCGACGCCTCGTTCAAGAGAACGAAGAACTGCGTCAGCGTCTCATCGCGAGCGACTCGCGAATCAACGACCTGCAGCGCACCGCCGCATCCGCCCCAGCCGGCTATGCACAAGAGCAGCCTCCCATGGCCGCTCCAGCGCCCGCCGCAGCAGCTTTTGCCGCGGGTGGCATGGACCCCAATGCGATGGATCCGGGCAACACCAACAACCTCCTGCAGCTCGCGCGCAGACTTCACGAAGAGCACGTTCGTGAAGGCGTCGAGAAGCGTGACGCTCTCATTGCCGAGGGACACGCAGCCGCGGCTCGCGTCGTATCCGAGGCGGAAACCCGCCAGCGCGCGCAGCTCACCTCTCTCGATCAAGAGCGCGTCAACCTCGAGCACCGAATCGAGGAGCTTCGCAACTTCGAGCGCGAGTACCGCCACAAGCTCAAGGGCTACATCGAGGGTCAATTGCGCGAGCTGGATTCCACTAACGAGCTGACCGCTGCACCGGCCGCGCAGCAATACGCCGCTTCGCCGCAATACGCGGCTCCCGCGGGCCAGTATGCCGCACCGGCACAACCGGGCACCGGATACACCCTCGGCTTTGCCGGAAACTGACCCGCCACAAACGCCCATCAAACCGGTGAAAAGAAGAACATCCA
>JANOOQ010000118.1:0-11463 GCA_031421515.1 Leifsonia sp. | reverse complement strand
GGGCTGGTAGTCGCGGTTTTGGTCGATTGTTAGCTCGCGGAGCAGTTCTCCTGTTGTGGCGTTGATAACTCGGACGTTGAGGTCGTGGGCAAGGATGTTGACGTGGGTTCGGGCGTGGGTTCGCTCGATGCCGATGTGGTGCAGTCGCCCTTGGACGCGCAGGGTGATGCTGCCGGCGTCGTCGACTCGGTCGCGTCGGACTCGTTCGTGTGCGTCGGTGTCGCGGGTGCCCGTCGGGGTCACTTTCGGGAGTCGCTGCTAGATCGTCGCGGGGGTCGCGCGGTGGGGGAGGGATCGGTGTGGGCGGTCGTTGTTGTATTCCTGCGCGAACCGGTCGAGCAGTTGTTGCAACTCGGCGATCGTGGTTGGCTGCGGGGTTGCCGCGCGGAGCCAGTTCTTCATCGTTTGCTGGAACCTTTCGACCTTGCCCTGGGTTGTGGGGCGCCCTGGCCGGGAGTTCTTCTGGTCAGCGCTTAGGCGCCGCAGTTCGGCTTCGAACGCGTTGCGGCCGCCGGCCCTGCCGATTCCGGAGAGTTCTGTGGTGAAGACCATGCCGTTGTCGGTGAGCGTGGAGGCTGGGATTCCGTGGGTTGCCACCGCGTTGTGGAAGGTGGCGAGCACGATCGGGGTGGTGACCGTCCGGTGCGCTGTGATGGCTAACGCGTAGCGGGCGCAGTCATCGAGCCAGGTCAGGATCTCAACATCTGTGCGGTCAACCAGGCGGTAATGGGTGAAGTCTGACTGCCAGGTTTCGTTGGGCATTGCTGCTTCGAAGCGGATGTAGGAGGAGCGGGGCTTCTTCTTCGGCTCCGGCAGCACTAGCCCGGCTTTGGTGAGGTGGCGGCTGATCGTTGCTGCAGACACAGTCACACCGTGGTGCTGCTTGAGCTGCCAGACGATCGTGTCGGGGCCAGCATCGTGACCGGCCGCCGTCAGCCGTGTGCGCAGCTGGACGATCAGCTCGATCACCGCCATCCTTTGGAGACGCCGTAGTCGCGGGCGACCGCGGCTTGCGACCTTCCCTCGAGTACGACAGCGGTGGTGACAAGACGGGCTTTCGACATCCCACGAGCGTGGCCGCGAAGTTTCCTATGTCCCGAAAGATGCGTTTCCTATGTCCTGAACGAACACAGTCGTGACCATTATGTACCAGCCCTAAAGGACAAAAGGCGGCGCCGAGGCCGAAGCCCCTGCACCGCCTTTCGTGTGAACTAGGTGATCGTCACACCCGAGCGCTTACGCGACACCGCGTCAACGCTCGCGGCGAGAATCAGCACTCCGCCAGTGACGAGGAAGTTGACGCCAGACGGGAGCCCCAGTAGTCCGAGTCCGTTGGCGATGATTGCAATTACGAACGCGCCAATTGCCGCGTGCACGAGACGTCCGCGACCGCCGAACAAGCTCACCCCGCCGACGACTGCCGCCGCGACACCGCTCAAGACGATTCCACGCCCGGCGCTCGCATCGACTGAACCGATGCGGCTCGCGTCGAAGATGCCGGCGACAATCGCGAGCGACGAACAAATGATGAAGGCGACCCATCTGATTGTCGCTACCTTGATGCCGGATCGGCGGGCGGCTTCGGGGTTTCCACCAACCGCGTACATGTATCGTCCAAACTTCGTGCGATCGAGAACGAACGTTCCGATCCACAGAATCGCGAGTGCGATCGGAATGACGATCGGAACACCCTCAATTGCCTTTAGCGATAGCGAGCGGTTCTGGTTGAGCACCCCCACGACGATTCCGCCAATTAGCGCGATTGCCGCGACCTTTGTCCACATGAGTCCGATCGGCCGATTGGCGACTCCCGCGCGAGTGCGCCGGCTTCGATCCCACAGCGAGGTGCCGAGCGAGACCGCGACGGCAACGGCAAGCATCACCCACCCCCCGAGGGGCGGCAGGTTGTCGTTCATGATCGCAATCACCTCAGGGGTTTCAACGCGATACAACCCACCTTGGCCGATGATGAGCAATTGAAGCCCCTGGAATCCGAGGAAGAGGCCCAGGGTCACAACGAACGACGGTATGCCGACTCGAGCGACGAAGAACCCAATAAACGTGCCAATCGCAAAACCCGTGACAAGCGAAACGAGAATCGCGAGAACCCAGTGAACGTGCATCACGTTCACGAGAATCACGAAGATCCCGGCGCCAACGCCCGCAGTCACACCTGCGGATAAATCAATCTCGCCGAGCAAGATCACGAAAACGAGTGCCATCGCGAGCATGACCAATGTCGCGGCTTGCGTGAAGAGGTTTGCGAAGTTCAGTTTCGTAAGAAAGTAGGGGCTCAGGAACGAAAACAGCACCGCTAGAACTGTCAAACCGCCGATCGCGGGAAGGGCTCCCATGTCTCCGCCTTTAAGGCGTTGGATGTAGGAATTTACTTGGTCCCGGATCGAGCCTTCGTGTCCGGTGCCGATCGAAACTGGTTCTGTATTTGTCATGCTCTTACCCCGTCGTAAGTCTTGCTGCCAGTGATGTATCCAACAACGTCCGCATTGTTGGTGTCGGTCGTCATTACCGAAGCGACCATTTGCCCGAGATAGAGCACGCTGATGTAGTCAGCCACCTTGAAGACATCAACGAGGTTGTGACTAATGATTACTACGGCGACTCCGGAGTCGGCGAGTCGGCGCACGAGATTGAGCACCTGCTCCGTTTGTGCAACGCCAAGGGCCGCAGTTGGCTCGTCCAGTATGACGATTCGCGCCTTCTTGAGTACCGACCGGGCGATCGCGACGGTTTGCCGCTGGCCACCAGAAAGCGACGAAACCTTTTGCCGCACTGACTTCACGGTTCGAACAGAGAGAGACTCCAAAGTCTTTGCCGCTTCACGCTCCATCACGCCTTCGTCGAGAGTGCCCACCTCGACTTCTTCGCGGCCCAGGAACATGTTTTGAACGATGTCCAAGTTGTCGCACAATGCGAGGTCTTGATACACGACCTCAATCCCCAAGTGAGATGCGTCGCGCGGAGAGTGCAAGTGAACGACCTCCCCGAAAAACTTCACCTCGCCCTCGTCGTATGGCTGCACACCGGCGAGCCCTTTAATGAGAGTCGACTTGCCGGCTCCATTGTCACCAACGAGGGCAGTTACTTTTCCCGCGTAAGCCGTGAGATTGACGCCCTTGAGCACATCGACGGGCCCGAAGCTCTTTCTTACACCCGTGAGTTCAATTGCTGGCGTATCCATCTGGGAATCCTTCCGTGCCGAGGCGCCATCGTCTCGGTCAATTGGGCCGCCTTTGCAAACAGCACACTTCCATCTTTGCAGGACGAGAGGGCCTCACGTCGACTAACTTAAGCCGCCACGAAGCCCTCTCGCCTTTCTTGCTGTTAACCCGCTAGTTGATCAGCGAAGTTACTTGACGCCGTATTGCTCACACGCTGCAGCTACTTCGGCGGTGCAGATGTCGGCAGCGCTGGCATCGCCCGCGTCGACAACCGTCTGAACCTTATCCGGGCCCACGAGAACCGGGGTCACCGCGATGAACGGAGTACCGTCAGCGAGTTCCTTGTTCGCGGAAGGCGACTCACCCTTGAGCAACGCGATTGCGAGCTCGGATGCAGCCTCAGCTTCAAGCGTGTACGGCTTGTAGACCGTGGCTACCTGCTTGCCGAGAAGCACGTTCTGCAATCCTGCAATCGATGCATCTTGACCGGAGGTCGGGAGGACCTTACCGTTCTTGTCGAGAACCGAGATTACGGCGGCAGCGTTGCTGTCGTTCGCTACCCAGACAGCGTCCACGTCGCCCTGAAGCGCCGTGTATGCCTGCTCGAAGTCGGTACCGGCAACTGCCGGGTCCCACGAGCCAGGGGTCTCGAATGCCGGAACGATACCAGCAGCAGCCATCACTGCGTCAGCACCATCGTGGAAGAACGCGGCGTTACCGTCAGACGGGTCGCCACCGACGTAGACAACGGAAGCTTCCGCCGGGTCAACGCCTGCTGCCGCAAGGCCGTCGAGGATCGACTGGCCCATGAGTGCGCCGACCTTCTCGTTGTCAAACGAAACGTAGTAGTCAGCTCCCTCGATGGGACGGTCATACGCAATTACCGGAATGCCCAGTTCTTGCGCGTTCGCCGTGACCTGGATGCCTGCACCTTGGTAGTCGACGAGGATCATGACGCCACAACCCTTGGAGAGCTGCTGCTCGGCGATCGTCGCATACTTTGCGGTGTCACCTTCTGCGTTCTGGATGTCGGACTCGAAACCGGCCGCTGTGAAGGCGGCCTCGAGTGCGGGACGGTCACCGTTCTCCCAACGCGGCGACGACGCCGAGTCCGGAAGGATGATGCAGGCACGGGTCGCTCCGCTGGGCGCGGCGGCGGTACATCCTGCGAGCAGCATGGCCGAAGCACTGGCGACCGCTGCGATTGAGATCAATGAAGACTTCTTCACGTCACTCCCTTTCTCTTTGTTGTGAGGTGGAACTCCTCTAAGTACCACCGTCTGCATTGATCGGTGGCAGACTCATTGTGCATGAGTTCAATGCTTGAAGGAATAGATTCCGCCATTTCGGGGTAACGGTTTTATAACTGCCGCAATTTGGGTAGATTTGTCTTCATCCTGTGAACTCTGCAATTTCAGCCGCGCAAAGCGCTGGGAACACGTTCAACCACTCCTACCGCGTGCCCGCCGTGTATCTTATTAACGTGCCGAGTCAAAATCCCACACCGGGTTCTCAGACCTCACTTCGGGAGGCTAATCGGGCTCGCATCTTGGAATCGCTCAAGCATCATGGGCGTCTTACTCAAGTCGAAATCACGGTTTCGACGGGTCTATCTCCAGCAACTGTCTCAAATATTGTCAAGGAGCTCGCCTCCCTTGGCATCGTCAACACGACGGCGACATCCCGGAGTGGCCGGCGCGCGACCGAAGTAACTCTCGCCCGCCGTTTGGGCCTGGTCGCGGGATTCCACTTCTCGAGTCGTCACTTACGCGTCGCCGTGGCGGACATCGGATTAACGATCGTCGCAGAGAACCACGTGCCTCTGGCTCTTGAACACAGACACGATCGTGAGCTCGATCGGGCAACGCTCCTCTTGCGCGACATGCTCGACTCTATCAACGTGTCATTCACGGACTTGCTCGCGGTCGGCGTAGGGCTACCTGCCCCGATTGACTCCCGAACCGGCATGATCTCGACCCCAGGGCTACTGCGCGGGTGGGAGGGCGTTCGAATCGCTGACGTAATTACAGACCGTATCGATCGACCGGTTTTTGTGGATGCCGAGGCCAACATGGGCGCACTCGCCGAAGTGAGGTCTGGCGCTGCGCGGGGCACGAAAGGCGCCGCATACATTCACGTCGGGCACACGATCAGCGCCGGACTCCTCATCGACGGTGCGGTGTTCCGAGGTGTTACGGGCAAGGCCGGTCAGATTGGCCACGTCTCAATCGACGAGAATGGTGCACTGTGCAAGTGCGGCAGCCGTGGTTGCCTCGACACGCTGAGCGCCGGTCCAGCGCTGCTCGAGCTCTTCAGGGACGACCCGAGCATGCAACGCATTCGTGACCTCCTACTTCGAGCCGAGAGCGGCGACGCTAGTGCGCGCCGGGTGATCGCCGATGCCGGGCGACACATTGGTATCGCTGCGGCAAGCCTCTCCAACCTTCTCGACCCCGAACGCATCGTAATGGGCGGTGAGCTCGCGCAAGCGGGCGAGATCCTGCTCGCACCCATGCGACACGCGCTTGAGCGAGCCGCACTCGCTAGCGGCGGTAAAGTTCCGGAAATCGTGCAAGGTGAGTTGGGCGATCGAGCTGAACTCTTGGGCTGTCTCGCGCTCGCGACCGAACGAGTCGGACTAACGGCGGTTCTCGTGAAGCCCGACGGCGGTGCCGCCAATGACTAGAGTGCCCGAATTGCGCAGCCAAGGGAGTATGCCGTGAGCCTTATCTCTCCTGCCCCACCAACTAAATCCCGCACCCACCAGCGCATCCTGTCCCTTCGACGGATCGCTAAACGATTCGGTCCGGTTATCGCCTTAAGCGATGTCGAACTCGACGTTTACGCGGGCGAGGTTGTGGCTCTCGTCGGAGACAACGGTGCGGGCAAGTCGACTCTCGTCAAGATACTTGCGGGCGTGCATCCACCAGACAGCGGGACCATGACAATCTATGGGGACCCGACGTCATTCTCATCGCCAGCCGACGCACGAGACTGCGGAATCGCGACGGTATTCCAAGACCTGTCGCTGTGCGACAACCTCGACGTCGTGAGTAACATCTGGCTCGGGCGCGAGCTCGTCGACGGCATTACTCTCGACGACGCCGAAATGGAGCAACGGTCCTGGAAACTTCTGCGCGAGCTCAGCGCGAAGATCACCTCGGTGCGCAGTCCAGTGTCAAAGCTCTCGGGCGGCCAGCGGCAAGCGGTCGCTATCGCTCGGTCGCTCATCGGCGACCCCGACGTCGTCATTCTCGATGAGCCGACCGCTGCGCTCGGCGTCGCCCAGACCGCGGAAGTGCTCAACCTCATCGAGCGGCTCCGCGAGCGTGGTCTCGGAATCATCCTGATCAGTCACAACATCGCCGACGTGCAAGCTGTAGCCGACCGGATCGTGGTGCTGCGGCTCGGGCGCAACAACGGCGAATTCCGCACGGCCGAAGTGACGAGCGAAGCGATTATCGCGGCGATAACGGGGGCGACAGAAGCCCCACCCCACGCGGGCTAAATCATTGCGAAAGCGCGGACCGGAAAGGTGCCGAATCCCTCGAACGCGGGCGGAGCTGCCGTGAGCCGCGCTCCTCGAGCAGGTAGTTCGCCAAGGTTAGTCAAGTGCTCGACGACGTGGATGCCCGCCGCTAACAACCCCGTGTGTGCGGGTCGATCGCCGCCGGGCACGGCGTCGTCCATGTTGAGGGAATCGATCCCCACGAGCACGGCGCCCTCGCCGACGAGGTATTCCGTGGCCTCCGCGCTCAGGAACGGGGCTCCCGCCGTGTAGGCGGGCGTACCGAAGTGGCGGTCCCACCCCGTGTGCAGCAATACTGCGGCTCCGGCTACGTCGCGATCGAAGAACACACTCGCGGGGATTGCTCGGTCATGCGCATCCGTCAGGTGAAAGACTTCGGCAGGCAAATCGACGAGTGTTGCAAGGTCGAGGCCAGCGAGGTCGGTTCCGCCTTCGTGGCGGTGGTACGGACTGTCGATGTAGATGCCCGTGTTGCCGATCATCGTGAGGATGTCCATCGCGAATTCGGTGCCGACGCGTGGTGGGAGCGCGAGTCGGCGTACGTGAGGTGCGGCGTGATGACGGGAGCGGGCAGGCCAGGGTAGGTGATGAGTCCCTCGCGAATCACGTGGCTCACGTCGATGACTCGGCGGCTTGAGCGCTCGACGACCTCGATTCCGCGAGAGCCGCGGTGCTGCTCCTCGACGATCTCGAGGTTCGCCAGGGTCACGGTGCCGACGAGGGCGAGCCCCAAGTGCTGCACGAAGAGGCGAGAGACGTCATCGCTCGAGACGTCGTCGGTTGGCACGTCGAGCCGAAACCCGCTCGCGGTGAGAGAGCCCCCATTGACGAACTCGACGGTGGCATCAAAGTGGGCGCGGTGTTGCACGGGTACTCCTTTTCACGAGTGTGACGATTACGGCGACGACCGCGAGGGCCGCGGGAATCAGCAGGTTGGGGCCGGCGAGCACGAGCAACCCCACGACGAGCACAACGGAGACAACGGCCATCCACCATCCGGCTGAGTAGCGATCGAGCAAGCGCACGGCCGCGATCATGCCGAGCGCATATACGGCGACCATCGACGAGGTGTGGATGAGGATGAACGGCGTGAGCACGAGGCCTTGCGTGATGCAAATCGAAAAGTAGCCGAGCTCAATGAGAGCCGTAAGGGCGAGCGCTCTGCGAGGAACGCTCCCGGGCTCCGCACCCTTCGCGAACCAGCGCGGCAGGTGTCCGTCTCTACCGAGGGATGCCGCGAGATTCGCGAACGCGGGAACGTACGTGTTGAGCACACCCAAGACGACGACCGCGGCGATCACGGCGATCGCGAGCGGCCCCACGCCGGGAGCGGATACGGCGACCAGATCGATGAGGGGCACGCGCGAGCCAGCGGGGGCTCCCGTCGAGACGGCGACCGTCACAAATTGCAGTGCGAAGTAGGCGACTCCGACGACGACGACCGCGATGCCCGTCGCGAGCGGAATCGTGCGGCGCGGATTGCGGAACTCGGCCGCGATGTGTGTCACGGCCTCCCAGCCGGCGAAGGCCCACACGAAGAGGCTCACGGCGAGACCCACGCCCGCCCACCCGTGCGGGAGGAACGGCGTGAAGTTGGCGGGGTCCGTCTCGGGGACTGATACGGCGACGACGCCGACAACGATGACGACGAGGAGCCCCGTGAGACCCAGCTGCATCGTGCCACTCACGCGCAGCCCGAAGATATTGACGACGAGCGGGATGATGAGAAACGCGAAACCGATGAACGGCACGAGTGATCGATCGGCTCCCAGAGCCGCGACAAGGTATTCGCCGCCGAGCGTCGCGACGACGGGCGCCCCGAACTGCACGCCGAAGAAAAACCAGTACCCTGCCATGCGAGCCGCGGTCGGTCCGAGCGCGAGCCGCACGAACGTCGCGACCCCGCCCGCGTCGGGGTACCGCGCGGCGAGCGCCGCGAACGCGCCAGCGAGCGGGATGGATAGCCCGAGCACGATGAGCACTGCCACGAGTGACGCGGGGCCTGCGGCATCCGCTGCGAGTCCCGGCAGCACGAGAATGCCCGTTCCAAGCACCGCTGCGATGTACATGGCCGAGGCCGGCACGACTCCTAGGCGGCCCTCGTGGTTCGGTGCCGATGTCATGAGGTGAGGTGCGCCTTATTGCGCAAATCGAGTCGCCGGAAGAGCAACTTGGCGCACCTCACGCGACGAGGGCCGTTAGACACTATCGAGGGCAGCGAGCACGTCGCTCGTGAGGTCGCCGACATCCTCGATGCCGACCGAGAGACGCACGACGTTTGCGGGAACCTCTAGCGCAGTGCCCTTGACCGACGCGTGAGTCATTTCGGCTGGGTAGCCGATGAGCGACTCGACGCCGCCGAGCGATTCGGCGAGCTGGAAGAGCTTGGTCGATTCCGCGAACTTCTTGGCGGGCGCCGCGCCCCCGCGAACCGCGACCGAGATCATTCCACCGAAGGCCTTCATTTGGCGCGCAGCGAGTTCGTGGCCAGGATGGCTCGGCAGGCCGGGGTAGTAGACGGCTTCGAGCTTCGGATGCCCAATCAACGCTTCAGCGATCGCTTGAGCATTGGCGGTGTGGCGGTCGAGGCGCACGGCAAGGGTCTTTATGCCGCGCACCGTGAGCCACGCGTCCATGGGACCAGAAACGGCTCCGACACCGAACTGCAAGAATCCGACCTTCTCGGCGAGCTCCTCGGAGTTGACGATGACCGCGCCACCGAGCACATCGGAGTGACCTCCGAGGTACTTCGTGGTTGAGTGCACGACAACGTCGGCGCCGAGCTCGAGCGGGCGCTGCAGATACGGCGACGCGAACGTGTTGTCGACGACGACGAGTGCTCCCGCGGCGTGTCCAATCTCGGCGAGAGCAGCAATGTCGCTGATCTTCATGAGCGGGTTGCTGGGTGTTTCGACCCACAGTACGTGCGTGGCATCCGGTCGCATCGCGTGGCGCACGGCGTCGAGATCGCTCATGTCGACCGTTGAGATCGAGACGCCCCACGGCACGAAGACGCGGCTCACGAGCCGGTGGGTGCCGCCGTAAACGTCGTTGCCCATGACGATGTGATCGCCCGGATGCAGCACGGCGCGTAGAAGGGTGTCTTCCGCCGCGAGGCCAGACGCGAAACTGAAGGCCTTGAGGCCGCCTTCGAGCGACGCGAGAAGCTCCTCGAGCGACGTGCGCGTCGGGTTGCCGCCGCGAGCGTATTCGTAGCCGCCGCGGAACCCGCCGATGCCGTCTTGAACAAACGTCGACGTGAAGTAGACGGGCGGAACGACCGCGCCCGTCGTCGGGTCGAACTCTTGCCCGGCGCGAATCGCGCGAGTCGAAAATGCATAGTGCTCGTCAGTCACGGGGTTCTTTTCTAGGTCGAGAGAAATGTCAGAAGGTCATGGCGCGTGAGCACCGCGGCGGGCTTGCCATCGTTCGTCACGAGCAGTGCATCCGTTGTCGCGAGCGCAGCTTTCGCTGCTTCGAGAGATTCGTGTACACCGATCAAACCGAGTGGGGCGCCCACGAATTCCTTGACGGGATCGTTCATCTTCGCGCCGCCCGAGAACACTGCCTCGAGAAGCGCTCGCTCGTCGATCGCACCCACGACTTCACCCATCACGACGGGCGGCTCTGCTGTGAGCACGGGCATTTGCGACACTTCGTACTTCGCCATGATTTCGATCGCGTCGCGAACGGTGTCCGACGGATGCACGTGCACGAGATCGGGCAGCTGACCGGTCTTTGCGCTCAATACGTCGCCCACGGTGCGCTCGTCGACATCGACGCCGAAACCGTAGGAGCGCATCCACTTGTCATTAAAGATCTTGCCGAGATAGCCGCGCCCGCCGTCGGGCAGCAGAATGACCATGACATCGTCTGCGCCAAGGTCGCGAGCTGCTTTGAGAGCGGATGCCACCGCGAGTCCGCTCGACCCTCCGACGAGTAGCCCCTCTTCTCGAGCGAGCCGTCGGGTGAGGTCGAACGACTCGGCGTCGCTCGACGCGATGATCTCGTCGACGACTGTGGGGTCGTACGCGGTCGGCCAAAAGTCTTCGCCCACGCCCTCGACGAGGTAGGGGCGACCCGTGCCGCCCGAGTAGACGCTGCCCTCGGGGTCGGCGCCGATGACGCGAACCGAGCCCTTCGAGACCTCCTTGAGATACTTGCCGACGCCGCTGATTGTGCCGCCCGTGCCGACGCCAGCGACGAAGTGAGTGATGAGCCCCTCGGTGTCCCGCCAGATCTCGGGACCCGTGGTTTCGTAGTGGCTCAACGGTCCGTTGGGGTTCGAGTACTGATTGGGCTTGAACGCGCCCGGAATCTCGCGCGCGAGACGATCGCTCACGCTGTAATACGACTCGGGGCTCTCGGGCGCGACTGCAGTGGGGGTCACCACGATCTCGGCTCCGTAAGCCGTAAGTACGTTGCGCTTGTCTTCACCGACCTTGTCGGGCAGCACAAAGACGCACCGATAGCCGCGCTGTTGCGCAACGAGCGCGAGGCCGATTCCTGTGTTGCCGCTCGTGGGCTCAACGATCGTGCCGCCGGGCTTCAGTAGACCCTTGGCCTCGGCGTCATCGATGATTCGCGTCGCGATGCGGTCTTTCGACGACCCACCAGGGTTCAAGTACTCAACCTTCGCGAGCACGGTCGCCGCGATGCCTTTCGTGACGTTGTTGAGGCGCACGAGTGGAGTGTTGCCGACGAGGTCGATGACGGAATTCGCGTACTTCATGGTGTGGCCAATCTACCGGGAGC
>JANOOQ010000117.1:0-2361 GCA_031421515.1 Leifsonia sp. | reverse complement strand
GGCCACGGCGTCGGTCGGTCGGTCGAAGTGCTCCCCCACATCATGCCCGAGTCGGTGTACGTGCGTGGTTCGCGGCCGGGCCAGCGGGCATCCGCTTGCCCAAGGTATCGGTGGTCTATGACGCCGAGCACCGACATAGCGGTTGCGAGTTCATTTCGACGGTGCGCTGCGAGCGTTTCTGGGTTGCCCCTCAAACTCGCGAGTTGCTCGGGAATCACTTCGCCGCGCTCGCCACTCGTGCACGTCAGCACCGTGACCGCACTGCCGCGGTCAACGAGCACCGCAATCGTTCCGCCCGTGGAGATCGACTCATCATCGGGGTGCGCGTGCACGAAAAGTACGCGCTCCACCTGACTGCTGCTCATGTTCACCACACACGAAAGAATACGCGACGACGGGTATAGTTCTGCGAGTTAGGATAGCCTTACCAACATAACCAGAAAGTGATCATGCTCCCCAACTTCCTCATCGGTCTTCGCGAAGGACTCGAAGCGGCGCTCATCGTCGGCATTCTCATCGCCTATGTGCACAAGATCGGGCGCAAAGATGTCATACCGCGCATTTGGCTTGGCGTCGGACTCGCTATCGGGCTGTCCCTCGCGATCGGTGCTGTTCTCGCGTTCGGCACGGACGGCCTCGAGGAGCGCACTCAAGAGATTATGAGCGGAGTTCTCTCGATCATCGCGGCGGCATTCGTGACGTGGATGATCTTCTGGATGGTTCGCGCCGCGAGAGGCCTCTCGAGCGAGCTGCGCCAAGGAGTCGACCAACACCTCGAGGGGTCGGGCTGGGGGCTCGTCGCCGTCGCGTTTCTCGCGGTGGTTCGTGAGGGCATCGAAACCGCACTCTTTCTGTGGGCGAGCTTTAGCGCGGGAGGATCCGGAACGTTGCCGCTTGTCGGTGCCGGTCTTGGGATCCTCGCGGCGATCGCTCTCGGCTATCTCATCTACCGCGGGGCTCTCGCCCTCAACCTCGAGAAGTTCTTCCGCTACACAGGCGTGTTCCTGATTCTCATCGCGGGTGGCGTTCTCGCGTACGGCGTGCACGAGTTGCAGGAGGCGGGCATCCTGCCAGCGGGAACCATCGCGTTCGATGTGAGTGGCGCGATTCCCAAGGAAAGCTGGTGGGGCACGCTGCTCAAGGGCACATTCAGCTTCTCGCCCATCATGACGTGGCTTGAAGTGGCGGTGTGGTTTGCCTACGTCGTGCCCGTCATGACGTTCTTCATCCGAGCGACGCGTCGCGCCCCAGTCGCGGCCTAGATTGCGACGTAGTGCTCGGTTGGCCCGGCCGTAACGTCGAGCCAACCGAGTGTGCTGCTACTGGTTCGCGGCCGAGGTGACGCTGTAGTTCGCGATGAATCCGTTGTCGCCGCCCTTTGCGACTACTACGAGCACGCCCCACTTGTCTGTCTTGCCGATGAAGGTGCCGCCGTCCGCGGTCGCCCCGCCGAACTCGCCTTGCGACTCAAAGCCCGCTGCTTCGAGCTGCGTCTTGATTTGCTCGATAGCGAGGCCGTCAGCGACCTTGATGGTCACGTTGTAGACCTTGCCTTCGGCATTTCCGAGGGCACCGCCGAAGACGATTTCGCCCGGGATTACGGGCACTTCGCTCGCGGGGTAACCATCGGGAAGGCTTGTTCCGCCGAGGTCGACGTCACCGCCCGTTGCGCCCTCGATGATGCTTTCGATCGGGTTGCCAAAGCATCCCGAGAGAGCGGGGGTAATCGCGAGTGCTATGACGATCGCGAGTGCTGCAGTGGAACGCTTGCGCAAAGTGCTCATTGTTCTTCTCCTGGTGTGTATGACAACCGATTCGGTCCGGTGTCCATACCTTACGACGCGTGACATCCCAAGGAAGGTTGACACCGCGGCATACCTAACCGAGCGGATATACGAAATAGTCAATCACCGGACCGTGTTCTGCGTTTTCACCACCCACCAACTGAATCTGATATGTTGCGCCCTCGAACGTAGCAAGCGAATCATTGCCTTCACGCGAATAGAAGGTTTGCGTGAAACCTGCGTCGGCGAGTTGCGTACACGCTGAATCAAAATCCGCGTTGAGGTTCTGTGTCATCAAGAGAACCGACCACGATGACTCCTGCTCGCGATACTCCGTAAACGCAATGTCCTCGTTGAATAGCGGGATCTCGCTGGGGAACGATGGCGGCAGTACGTTGACGTCGATGCCGCCCGGGTCTACCGGCTCTTCGCCGACGATTGATCCCGGTGGCGTGTCGGCTACCAACGGCGGCACACACGCGCTGAGCAGGAGCGCCATCGAGATGCCTAGTCCCACGAGCACAGCGGCTCTTGCAGAACTGTCTGCTTTCATGTGATTCTCCGATCACTGAGAACC
>JANOOQ010000116.1:0-1746 GCA_031421515.1 Leifsonia sp. | reverse complement strand
CTCATGCGCATGAGCAGCATGTCGCGCGTGATCCCGGCGTTGGCCACGACGACCTCGATGGGACCGAGCTGCGCCTCTACCTCGGTGAACGCTGTGTCGAGGCTCGCGGCATCCGTCACGTCTGCGACTACTGTCATGCTGCCGGCCGGGCCTTCACCCGAGCGAGCCGTAACCGCGACTCGGTGACCTTGCGCGATGAACTCCTCGGCAATCGCGCGGCCAATGCCACGATTTCCGCCGGTGATGAGTACGGTTCTTGACGTCGTCATGAGACATAAGCCTATAGTCAGGCGGTCGCGACGTAGGCTGGTGGGTGAGGCGTTGCAAACGACCCTCCCAACCAGTGTGAGCACATGAATCAGCCGCAGTCCATCACGTCCCTCCCGGTCTCCCCCGATGACGACCGCCGACGTCGCATGACGCGGTATTTGATCGCGATGGGCATCCGAATGGTGTGCTTGATTCTGTGCTTCTTCGTGCAGGGCTGGTGGCTCGTTCTGCCGATCGCTGGAGCGATCATCCTTCCGTATATCGCGGTCGTACTCGCGAACGTCGCGACAAGCGAAGGGGCGGCGACCGTGTTGCGACCAGGAAGCCTTGAACCCGTGCGGCGCGATCCGTCCGATGGAGCGAGCGAGTGATCGGTGGATCCGGCCCCGATGGGGAACGGTGTTCTCGAGCCAACTGTTCAGCTGAAGCGAGTTGGAACGTGAATTGGCGCAATCCGCGCATCCACACTCCCGATCGTGTGAAAGTTTGGCTTGCATGCGACGAGCACGTGACCTTCTTGAACGAATACTTGTCGTCGCGTGGGTTCCCGGTAGTCGTGAGCAGGCTAGGTGAGTCCGTCGACCTCGTTCCGGATGCACCAGCATGAGCAACTGGAGATTCGCGTTCAATCGTCGCTGGCTGGGTTACCTCGCTTTCGTCGTGGCCTTCGCGATTGCGTGCTCGTTTCTCGCGCTGTGGCAACTCTCGCGTCGCGAAGAGGCTCGCGTCGAGATCGAACTCGTCGAAGCGAATTGGGACCGTGCCCCACAGCCCATCGACTCGGTGCTGACCAATCTTGACGCCTTCGACCCGCAATCGAAATGGATGCCCGTCGAACTGCAGGGCCGGTATCTCACGGATGAACAGTTGCTCGTTCGCGGTCGACCGCTCGCGGGCGTCGCGGGGTTTGAAGTACTAGTGCCGTTTGAACTCGAGGACGGCATGATCTTCATTGTGAATCGTGGGTGGCTCCCCGCGGGAAACGAGCAAGACGAGCCAGACTTCGTGCCGGCCGCTCCAACCGGACTCGTGACGGTCGTTGCGCGACTAAAAGCGGGCGAACCAATCGTCGCGGGCCGATCCGCGCCCGCAGGTCAAGTCGCAACGATCCACTTGCCGACGATCGCAGAAACGATCGACGCGCCGATGTATAGGGGCGCGTACGGACTACTCGCCAGCGAGAATCCGGCTGCCGATACTCGACCAACCGCCGCCATCAGACCGGTGCCCGACGAGGGTCCGCACTTGTCGTACGCGTTCCAGTGGTTCGTGTTCGGGCTGCTCGCGTTTGTCGGCCTCGCTTGGGCACTCCGGCAAGAGTTTCGCATCGCGAACGCGAGCGATCCGGCCGAGCAAGCCCGAGCGGCAGAGCGGGCTCGAAAGGCCGGGGCTCGAGCCCCCACCGACGCACAAGTTGAAGACGAACTTCTCGACCAGCGGTAGTGGCTAAGCCAGGCTAATCAGCTCGGCGTAGTC
>JANOOQ010000115.1:0-3730 GCA_031421515.1 Leifsonia sp. | reverse complement strand
GCGGCGCTCGCGTTCCTCCCCGTCTCGATCGGAAACGTGCTGCTGTCGTCGTTCTTTGGCGGGCTCAGCGGCAAGTATGGTCCTCGGTGGTTCATGACCGTCGGCCCGATTCTGTCCGGGGTGGGTTACCTGCTGCTGCTGCGAGTGGGCGAGAGTGTCAACTACTTCACGGATGTGCTTCCGGGCGTGCTGTTCTTCACCCTCGGGCTGACCATGACGGTTGCGCCGCTCACCTCGGCGGTGCTCGGATCCGTGCCGCCCACTCAGGCCGGGATCGGCTCGGCGGTCAACAACGCGATTGCGCGAGTCGCCGGCCTCGTCGCCATTGCCCTCCTCGGCGTGATCGTGGCCGGTGAGCTCGACACCGAGAGCTTCCATCGGGTGCTGATTGTGACGGCTGCCCTCTTCGTCGTCGGCGGACTGGTTTCCCTCGCCGGTATCCGCAATCGGGTAAGTGAGCCGGCTGCTTCAGGTGAGAGGTAGGCCACTTATTCGCTACCGAGGCGCGTGCCCACACCGACGGTCGTGAAGTTCGCTACGTAGGGGTCCGGTCCAGCAAAATTGATAGCGAGGCATCCCGCTTCCCGCCCCGTGGCTGTGATCTCGTTGTGCTCGACGACAACGACGTCAAACGTCGCAATCACATCGCGCCCGCCTTCGAGAGTGGTGGACGAGGGCGTGATACTCGTCTCTGAGGTGTACTCCAAGCCGCCTTCTACCGTGGTCAGACTCGTCATGCCGTCACAGCTCACCGCATACGTTTGGGTTCCGAGATACACCGAGCCATCGAAAGTGAGCGCGGTAGTTGTGCTCGACATGCCACCGTCGGGTGATTTGACCTCTGTCGTAAACTCGAAATTACAGTCGCTGCCCGTGCACGATCCGGTCACCTCGGCAGTGCGCACGACAACCTCATCAGTGACGACCTCGCGATCGCTCTCGGTCGTGCGGTAGTCAACGGAGTAGCTGCCGACGAGAGCGTCGGGTGTCGTCGCAGGGTCGTCGGTGGATGCCGCCGGCGCGCAACCGGCCAAGAGAACGGCACCTAGGGCTAAAGGCACCATCGCGCACGCGAGAATTCGCATGCTGAATCTCAGGCGGCGCAGGACGAACCGGGCAATGCTTCGAGGCCGTGCATCACTTCTTCGCACGGCGTCGGTTCACATCCCGTCCGCCCTACTCGAGCGGGGCATCCGCTCGCCTAGAAGTCGATTCGCATGACTACTCGCCGCAAGGTCGGTTTGCTCACCTCGGTGAAGCCCGCATCCTCGAAGATGCTGCGACTGCCGACGTGAAGCTCGCCCCAGGTGATCTCTTTGCCGGGCTGCGTGATCATCGGGTAGCCCTCGAGTGAGCGCGCCTCGCGACTTCGGGCGAAGTCGACAGTCGCGCGCGCGAGGGCTCGGCTGACGCCTCGGTGGCGGTATCCGACGCGCGTGACGAAGCACGTGACCGCCCAGATGCCGTCGTCGGTGGGGTCCTCGTCGCGCCCGAGCCACGGCACGCGGCGATACAGCAGCCTCAAATACGCGGTGCGCGGCTCGACGGCACACCAGCCGACAGGCTCATCGTCGAGGTAGGCGACGAGCCCCGATGTTGTCGGAGAGTCAGGGATGCCGCAAGCCGTCTGCTCGCGCATGCGCGCCGCTCGCTCCTCGCGCGGCACCGCCGCCCAATCGCGATCGCGGATCTTGTACGACTGGCAATTGCACGCCGCGGGATCCCCACGCATTCCGAGCACGGCCTTGATGTCGTCCCACGATGCTTCGTTAGCGGGTAGGACAGTAATCACGGGTTCGAGCGTGCCAGCCGCGCGCGCATGCGTCAACTAGTGCCGATGTCGGTGCTCGGAGTCTGGGTAGTGGGCGTGCGTGTGGGTCGTGCCGTCGGCGTGCGTGTGCTCGTGTTCGTGGCGCTCCGTGAGGTGCAGCCAGACGCCGAGCGCCATGAGCACTCCCGCGATCAGGAGCGGGATGGTAAGCGCATCGCCGAGCGCCACCGCAAGCGCGGCGCCAAAGAACGGCGCGATCGAGAAGTATGCGCCCGCGCGCGCCGTGCCGAGGTGACGCAGCGCGACGATGAACAGCACGAGACTGATGCCGTATGCCGCGAGACCCACGAGCATCGCGGTTCCCACGTTCAGCAGGGGCGGCAATTGCGCGCCGAGGGCGAAGGCGAGGGCGAGGTTGGTGGGCCCGGCGACGAGGCCCTTCGTGGCTGCTAGCCACGTGGCATCCGTCATGGCGACTTTGCGCGTGAGGTTGTTGTCGATCGCCCAGCACAAGCACGCCCCGAGAACTGCCAGCGCGGGCACCATATCGCCGAAGGCGACGGCCCCTGGCCACGTGAGCACGACGGCTCCCGCAACGATCGCGAGCATACCGAAGGCAACCCGACGGTCCACGTTTTCGCGGAACACGACCCATGCAAGCACGGCCGTAAAGACTGCTTCGGCGTTGAGAAGCAATGATGCGCCGGATGCCGGCATGCCAACTAACCCGATCATGAGGAGCACGGGCGCCACAATGCCGCCAGCCACTATCGCCCCCGCGAGCGGCCACCAGTCCGAGCGCGCGAGCCGCACCCGGGGGGATCGCGCCACGAGCCGGTACAAGCCCAGCCCCACTCCGGAGCCCGTGTACAACAGCCCAGCGAGCAACCACGGATTCACGCTGTCGAGCAGCATCTTGGCGATAGGCGTGCCCGCGCCGAAGAGCACGGCCGACGCGAGCGCGGCTTGAACGCCGGCATTGCGCAGCGACGTCAGGGCCATTACTGAACCTTAACGCAAGCCTTGCCGCGCACTACGACTCGAATGTATATTCGAAGAATGATGCATCACTGGCGCGCGAGTGATCAGCTCGAGCACTCATTTCGCTCGGGTGAGTGGCGAATGTACGACCGAGGTCAGCTCGTGGGGGTCATCCACCTCGGTCGAATCAACGGTAAGAGCGGACTTCGTGGTACGACGCGAGACGGGGATGTGCTCGGGTACGCGTGGACGCTCGAGGAGGCCTCTGATCGATTGTGGGAGTGGCATTTACAACAGCGACTCGTGCGTGGAAGACTCTCGCTTAGCACGGGTAGTCAACCCTAGATAAGGGTCCGCGTGTCGTAGGCGTGAGAACACTTGATCACGAACGAGAGGCAGCGACAATGTACGCAACCCAGACTCACTCACTAGGGGCGAATCGCACACGCAAAGTAGTCCTTGCATTTGCAATTGCGGCGATGGCGCTCAGCGGCTGCGCGCCAAGTGCACCCGCGCCCACACCAAGCGCCGTCGAACCTGACCCGCTTGTCACCCCGACCGCAGAACCAGCGCCCGAGGTCGAGCACTACGCGACCACACTCGTCATCACCGGGCAAAGCGTCTCGGTACTCGATGAGACGTCGGCGGTCATTGTCGAGCTTCCCTACACGTCCGATGGCGTCGCAGCCGCGACGTCTCTCGCCGCCGCGCTCGGTGTGGACCCAACCGCGACGGCCGTTGGCGGCACCAACTGCTCCCGACCGGGCACACTGTACGACTGGGGCGGATTTGAACTCCATTCTGCGGGGGTCATCACAATGGCGCCTGACGCCTCATTTAGCGTGCTCGCCGACGCTGCTACGACCGTGGGTATTTCAGTTGAGGGTCCACATGGCCTTCAAGTTGGTGCTACGACAGCCGACATTCTGGCCGCCGATCCGGCCATGCTCAACTACGACTATGGCTTTGGGATAACGA
>JANOOQ010000114.1:0-4864 GCA_031421515.1 Leifsonia sp. | reverse complement strand
TCACGCCTCGATCGTGGACAGGTCGCGGTGCGCACCCCCGAGGTCGACCGCCGGCTCCGCTCGGTCGAACGGTCCGTCGGCCGTGTCGCATCGGCCGTCGTGTTCGCCGCTCTGCTCATCGCGGGCGTGCTGCTTCGACCGACCGACGAGGTGCTGGGATGGGTGCTTATGGGGGCCTCAGCGGTACCGCTGCTGCATGTGATCTTCAGCTGGCGGCCGCGTTGACGCTTTTCGTGCCACAAAGGCTCCGCAGCGCCGGGCAGCGAGAAGCGCCAGCGCTCGCGCAATGGCGAACGTTTCGCTCAGGCCGACCTGCTCGCGCGGGGCGTGCGCGAATCGCACATCCCCAGGGCCGATGTGCAGCGTAGGAATGCCACCTATGCCCGAATACAGGCGCAGATCGCTTCCATACGGAGCCGCACGGCGCTGCGGAGTGGGACTCTGCAGCGCGGTCACCGAATCCGCGACCTCGCCAATGAACGCATGGTCGTCGTCGATCGAGCCGCTCGCGAACTGGCCGCCCGGCCAGGTCACGGCGACGGGGTTGTCCCTCAACCATGGATCTGTGACGCACGCGCTGGCCACGGTGGCTTCGAACTCAAGCCGAGCTGCTTCGACCGGTTCCCCCAGTCGAACCCCGAGCCGGCCCTCCGCTACCAAGAGATCGGGAACACTCGATGCCCAGTCCCCCGCCCGAAGCCGCCCGACCGAGATGGGATACGGCAGGCTGCTCTCAACGAATCGCCGATCCCCACCGGCATTCCGCTGTGTCTCTAGTTCCCGAATCGCCAGGTGAATGGGCAGGAAAGCCTCAAACGCGCTCACACCCTCCAGACGAGCGCTGCCATGTGCAGCCCGCCCGGGAACACGGAGTTCAAACGTCAGGGCGCCCGCAGTTGCGGTAACGATCGCGCCGCTGGTCGGCTCGGTGATGACAGCGGCATCCGCGCGATGCCCGCGCAGCAGCGTCGCGAATGCCCCGAGCCCGCCGTCCTCCTCACTGACGACCGTGTGCACACCGAAGGCGCGCTCGAGCTGCACCCCCGACGTGCGAAGGGCCCGCGCGACTGCCATGTTCACGGCAAGTCCGGCCTTCATGTCACAAGCGCCGCGCCCATACAGGATGTCGCCGCTGATGTGACCGCCGAACGGATCGTCCGGCCACTTCAGCGGATCGCCCACCGGTACCACATCCACGTGACCCTGAAGCACCAGCGCCGGCCGGCGCGAATCCGGCGAGGCCGCCGGCATGACCGCGACCACACCGAACGCCTCGGCCCGGTCCGTCTCATCGCCAGGGAAGTCGGGGTGAGCCCGAACCGATTCCACATCGATGGACCACACGTCGGTATCGAGCCCCAGCTCCGTGAGCGCGGCGGCCTGCCGATGCTGAAGGTCTGACTCGGCGGAGGATCCGGTGATGCTCGGCACGCGAATCAGCTGCTGCAGATCCGCGACGAGCGCCGATTCGTCAAGCGCCTCGAGAACGCGGCTTTCCGCTTCGGTGAAGGTCATATCGCTATTGTGGCTGCTCTGCGCCGAAACTGGGTCGTCCTCTCGCCGGCTCCTGCCCCGGTTTCGCGAGAGACGAGCTCGAGCGCGTCATGACCACCCTCTTCGACCGATTCGGCCTCGCTCATCTCGGGCGTGACGAGCGCCCTCAATCGCGACTTCAACATGTGGGATGCCGTCGACCCGTTCGCGCGCACCGTGCTGACCGGCGGCGGCGCGTTACGTGGCCTCGGTCCACAAGCGGTCTCGTTCGCCTCGAACTCTCGCCCGCCTGCCCGGGGCGCGTGGACGAACTCGCGTTGGTCTGACATGAAGAGTGGGTGTGTGAGAGAGCGCGCGCCTGCGAAAATGCCCGACAAATCAACTCTATGATGATCTTTCATGTGGGCGAAGGCGGTGACGTGGGCGCGCGCCCTCGCGGCTCTGTGGGTAGCGATTGTCGTGCTTCTCGCCGTTTTACAACAATTCGGTGTCGTGCCGGACGCGCCGAGGGGCGAAGCTGTCGTTTGGGTTGTCAGCCTGTCCATTATCGCCGTTGATAACGTTGGCACTCTCATCTCGCGTCGCGTCCACGGCAGAAGGACTCAGCGACAGGCGAAGCTCCATAAAGCAGCAATGGGCCTCGTGATGACGCTAGCTCAAGCCAAGGAAGTCCGGTTCGAGGACATCGGTGTCTGCATATACATCGAAACCAGACGTAGTCGAGTGTTTAAGCGCGCCCGGCGACTAAACCACTCGAGCCTACGGCGCATCCATCGATTCAGGCCATCCGACTACCCGCAGCAGTCCGGGGTGGCGTGGACGAGCGCAAAAGGAACTGTCGGGGAATGTTGGAGACAAAAGAAGGGCTCCTACAAGAACTGGCATGCAATCGCCGCGAAGTGGGGTCAGGCAGTTCTGAGCGACGCAAATTTCCTCAAGATTCCAGAAGCCACGCGAGCCGGTTTCACACGCGAGGAATTTATGAGCATTTCCGGAAAGTACTCCGAAATCTACGCGGAACCCATCTGGCACAGCGCAAAGGAAGGAGTTCTCCTCGGGGTAATTGCCGTTGACAGGTTGTATTCAGACGAGGATGATCCGTTCAGACCGCAAATAGGGGCTAAGCGGACACGCGAACTTGCATCGGCAACGGCGTCAGCCGTTAGCCGTATCCTTAAACCCAAAAGTGACGACGACTAAGGTGAGGGACATGGCTGATCTTACGAGTGCACAGGAAGAGTACTTCCGAGTTCTCAAAATGCTCGATGGCAACGATGAACTCGGTCGTGTGATTGAGGGCGCCAAAGACGATCTACGTCTCTTCGGCGACCGGGAATCGCGCAGGCAGACGCGCGTGGGCTTCAGCCCGAACCCTGGTCACGGCCACGGTGGTGGGTCAGGCACCTCGAGATGAGCGATTTCGTGCCCCGCGAGGGACTCGACGCCCCACCGACACGGCCGCCACATCGCCAGTAACGGCGGCCGAACATCCGCCGGGGCGATGCGTCGGAATCGACGCGGCGGGGACCCCCGTGGTTCTAGGGGCCACCCACGGAGACGAATTTTTGGGGATTGCGGCTGCTTGGTCTCGATACGCGGCTCCGCCGCTACTCGACCGGCGCGAGCGGTCAATCCCCAAAAAATTCGTGCCCCTGGAGGGACTCGAACCCCCTTATCGGCCGCGTAATCGGGCGGAACTGGCTCGAAATCCCCGGAAAATCAACAATCTTTGGTCACTACGACCACGTTGATTGTCTTTCGTTTGCCCACAGTTGTCGGCAAACGGTGGGCAAGCGGGGTTCCAGATTTTCCATATAAATACGGATGCGCGCTTCCATATTTATATGAAACCTGCGAGCATGGTGCGATGAAGAACGTGGAGATAGTCTGGCGCACCTTGGCCGACGCGGCGCTCGAAGGTCAGCGCGATTGGAACAGTGTCGGCGAGATTGCGGATGCTGCGTCGGTCGCGCCCTCAACTACCCACCAGGCTCTCGGGCGACTCGTCGACATTGGTGCCGTCCGCCCCAACTCGCGTCGAGGTTACACGGTCGTCTCGCCGGAGAAGCTTCTTGAAGCCTTTGCCGCGCATCGCAACCTGCGCGCCGACACCATGGTCGCCACAACCTTGCCTGCCGCCCAAGAACTTCTCGACGACGATGAGGTCGACTACGCGCTCAGCGGCAGCAGCGCCGCGGTGCACTACCTCGGTGGCCGCAACACTGTCTCTGATCTAGGCCGAAGGATCGTCTACACAACCCGACCTCTCTCTCAGGCTGACTTCCCTGAGGGAGACGAGGTCATCATCGTCACCAAGGATCCGGTAGCGGCCCGCACCTGGACATCCGGATACGCCAGCCTCGCGCAGACCTACGCCGATCTGTGGGCGAGCCCAGGATGGCAGGCAGCCGAGTTCACGCGCGCCCTCAAGGCGAAACTGTTCGCGGACGCCGACTGGGAGCAGCGAACCAGTGCCTAACCTCTACGAAGACGAGAGCGGAGTCATCCGCGCACTCGTCGACCGGCTCGGCCACGACCTCGAGCCATCGATCCTCATCGGCGGATGGGCGACGTTCGTTCGCGTTGGCGGTGAGATCAGTCTCGACATCAACCTCATCACCTCGCAAGAGAGCCGGCACAAACTCGAGCAACTAATGACGGATCTCTCCCCCAGCAACAACCACCAGGGCCGAAAGCTACGGGCGACGATCGACGACGTGCATCTCGACATCTACCTGCCGTTCGAGTCCCAGCTCGGCAGCAAGCTGCGACTCAAAGTCGAAGTGCTGGCGGAGTACCCCGACGAGCTTTCGTTCGAGAAGTGGACGTTGCTGCGGCTCGAAGCACACATCGCCACCAAGATGGCGGCCCTGCTCGACCGACACTTCTCCGAGAAGGGCCAGAAAGATGCTCGCGAGATCCTCGCGCTACTCAAGCTCGACGGCGTCGACCCCGCGGTTGCGGCCGAGGTTCTCGATCGCGCCTCCACCATAGATATCGAGGAACTGCCCGCCATGATCGGAGGCGCGTTCGACCTCATCGGCAACATCATCAAACTGTCCAAGACCGACCAGAAACTACTGGCTGTCGCTAAGAAGTCCTGGGTGAACGAGCTGGAACAACGGGCGTTGCCCTCGCAAGCAACCCGCCCTCGGCTCTGAGCGTCATCCCTCCGGTGCGAACATCTCTGCGGCTACCTCGCGGCGGTCTCGATTCTGCGACGTCGACAGGGCGATCAACGTTCCTGCCACTACCAGCGCTCCACCTTCAACAATGGCTAGCCCTGAGTGCCGTCTATGTAGCGCGCCGATGGAGTCGAAAGCGCGACCTTTACGCGCAAGAGCGAGAATGTCAGCGGCGGCGGCACCAA
>JANOOQ010000113.1:0-2574 GCA_031421515.1 Leifsonia sp. | reverse complement strand
GAAGAACGAGCCACCGAGGCCCGCGATCGCTCCAGCGATTGATACATTCCAGAATCGAGTGCGGTTGACTTTGATGCCTACTGTGTCTGCCGCTTGCGGGTGTTCACCGACGGAACGCAAACGGAGGCCCCAGCGCGTCTTGAAGAGCAAGAACCACACGGCCGCGACCGCGATGTACATGAGGTACACGATGACGGTTTGCCTAAACAACACGGGGCCGATGATCGGGATCTCGCTCAGGAGCGGAATCGGCAGTCTCGGAAAACGCGGTGGCGTGTTGAGCAGGGCCGCGTTGTCTGTGAGCAGAGTCGAATAGAAGAAGTTCGTCAAGCCGATCACAAGAACGTTGAGCACGATTCCCACGATGACCTGGTCGACGAAGTACTTGATCGAGAAAGCCGCGAGCACGAGAGCAACCAACGCCCCCGCGATTGTGGCAGCCACGAGACCGAGCACGAGCTGACCCGTCATCGAGGCTACGACCGCAGCCGCGAACGCACCGGCGAGAAGCTGGCCCTCGATCGCGACATTGACGACTCCCACTCGCTCCGAGATCACGCCAGCGAGAGCTCCATAGATAAGCGGCGTGCTGAGCCCGACCGCACCGATAAGTAGTCCGGGCACTGGGATCGTCGCGTCAGCGGCCGCCCACGTGAGGAATCCCGCGAGAAAGAGGAACGCGAACACCCCGAGGAGCCACAGCGGCGTCTTCCTGGCGCGCGCCACGTAGAACGCCGAGAGGCCCGCGAGCAGCACGAGCAACACCGTGATGACGTAGCACGCACCCTGAACGCCGACGATAAGGTCGGGAAGCTGGATGAGGTCTGCCTCGGTTGAGAGCTTGAAGACCGTGGTACCCGTCGTTCCGAATACCACGAATATCAGCACCGCGATGACGGAGAACACTCCGAGCGCGATGGGCGGCTTCCAGTTGCGGATGACCGCCTTCTCTAGTTCGACGGCCGCTGTCGCGGGGCTCGTGTCGGTCACGACGCTCATTTTGCCGCCTCCACAGTTGCTGACTTTGAAACACGCGGCGCCCGAGTTGTACCCGGCACCGGCAACCGGAAGATCGCCCGAACGAGCGGCGGAGCCGCAATGAACAACACGATGAGAGATTGCACGACGAGCACGATGTCAATCGGCACCCCTTGCGCCGCTTGCATCGAATAACCGCCCGCCTTGAGCGCTCCGAAGAGCAACCCGGCTATGAACACGCCCAGCGGCCTAGAGCGCCCCAGCAGCGCGACCGTGATCGCGTCGAAGCCGATGCTCGCGTCGATACCGCTCGTGAATCCGGTCGTTACGGTGCCGAGCACTTGAGTCACGCCCGCAAAGCCGACCAGAGCGCCCGAGATCATCATCGCGTAGATGTAGGTTCTCGGAACATTGATTCCCGCTACCCTCGCGGCGTTGGGATTCGCACCAACCGCCCTGAACTCGAAGCCCATGTTCGAGCGATTCATGAGATACCAGACGAATATCGTCGCCAGAATCGCAACCACGAATCCCAAGTGCAGGTTGTACTCAGGACCGAGCAAGTCGGGGAAGATCGCCGTCTCGAGCATGGCAGGCGACTTCGGGTTCGACGACCCGGGCGCTTGAAGCGCGCCCTTCGTGTTGAGCAGGTACGAAATCAAGTAGAACGCAATGTAGTTGAGCATGATCGTCACGATGACTTCGTGCGCGCCAGTACGGGCCTTGAGCAGTCCGACAAGACCGCCCCAAATCGCGGCCGCCGTGACCCCCGCGAGGATAGCGACGATCAAGTGGATGCCCGCGGGCATCGGCCACGCAAAACCGACATACCCGGCAGCACCCGCCGCGACGAGCATCTGGCCGCGGCCACCGATGTTGAACATTCCGGCGCGGAAGCCGACCGCCACGCCGAGCCCCGCGACGATAAGCGGAGTCGCAAACGTGAGCGTCTCGGTCAGCGGGCGGATGCCGTCGGCAAACGACGGGCGTCTGAAATTGTAGATCGAGCCCTGGAAGAGCGCAATGTATGCACCCGTGGTCGACTTCCAGATCGCCGCGAACGTGTCGCCCGGCTGAGAGAAGAAGTACACCGATGCCGCCTTGACATCGTCGTCCGTGAACGCAATGAGAATCGCACCGGCGACAAACGCGAGCAGCACCGCGAGAATTGAGATCATGACGCTACCGCCCATGATGTCGCGCAATATCTGATTCGAGCGCGACGGTTGAGGCTCAGTTGCTGCCGAGGTTTCGCTCATTTTTTCGCTCCCGCCACTGTAAGGCTCTCGCCGGCCATCATGAGTCCGAGCGTCGCGCGCGGAGTATCGCCTGGCACGATCCCGACGATTGTGCCGCGATACATGACGGCAATGCGGTCTGCGAGAGCGGCCACTTCGTCGAGCTCGGTCGAGACAACGACAACGGGAACCCCAGCGTCTCGCGCTTTGACTATCTGGTGATGCACAAATTCGATGGAACCGACATCGAGTCCACGAGTTGGCTGGGCGGCAACGAGTAACCGCAGTTCGCGACTGAGCTCTCGAGCAAGAACAACCTTCTGCTGGTTGCCACCCGAAAGCTGGCTCGCAAGCGAGG
>JANOOQ010000112.1:0-2878 GCA_031421515.1 Leifsonia sp. | reverse complement strand
GCGAATTCGAACCGCGCGTCACCGTGACCGATGCGAGCTCGGCGCTCGATCGCGCGATATCCCGCCGGCGGGTAGCGCAGCAAGTCAGTCGCTTGCGTCGCACCGATGGCGCCGTAACTCACGGGGCGCTCCCACAGCTCTTTCACTGTTACTTCTTTTCCTTCTTCTCCGTATCGCCCGAGAGCGCCGCGATGAAGGCTTCTTGCGGAACCTCAACGCGCCCTACCATTTTCATGCGCTTCTTGCCCTCCTTTTGCTTCTCGAGGAGCTTGCGCTTTCGTGTTATGTCACCGCCGTAACACTTCG
The DNA here is from genome assembly GCA_031421515.1 of Leifsonia sp. Taxonomy (GTDB): domain Bacteria; phylum Actinomycetota; class Actinomycetes; order Actinomycetales; family Microbacteriaceae; genus Rhodoglobus. The sequence goes on along the minus strand of JANOOQ010000112.1, from coordinate 2,572 downwards.
CGAGAACGTCTTTGCGCATCGCGCTGATCGACTCGCGAGCGATGATGCGCGCACCGATGGCGGCCTGGATGGGCACCTCGAATTGTTGGCGCGGAATGAGCTTCTTGAGGCGCTCGGTCATGAGCACACCATATGCGTATGCCTTCTCGCGGTGCACGATTGCGCTGAACGCGTCGACGACCTCGCCTTGCAACAGAATGTCGACCTTCACGAGGTCGGCCTCCTGATTGCCACTGGGCTCGTAGTCGAGGCTCGCGTAGCCCTGCGTGCGGCTCTTGAGATGATCGAAGAAGTCGAACACGATTTCACCGAGCGGCATGACGTAGTGCAGTTCGACACGATCGGTTCCGACGTACTCCATGCCTTGCATCGTGCCGCGACGGCCTTGGCACAACTCCATGATCGTTCCGACGTAATCCTTAGGCGTGAGGATCGACGCCTTAACCATGGGCTCCGTGACACTCGCGATCTTGCCGCCAGGAAACTCGCTCGGGTTCGTGACGGTCGTGCTCTTCTTGTCGTCTGTCATGACTTCGTAGATGACTGATGGCGCGGTCGCGATGAGGTCGAGTCCGAATTCGCGCTCGAGACGCTCCGTGACGATTTCGAGGTGGAGCAAACCCAAGAACCCGCACCGGAACCCGAAGCCGAGAGCTACGGAGGTTTCAGGCTCGTACACGAGTGCGGCATCCGACAGCTTGAGCTTGTCGAGGGCCTCACGCAGAACGGGGTAGTCCGAACCATCAATGGGATATAGACCCGAGAAGACCATCGGCTTGGGCTCGGAGTAGCCCTTGAGCGCGATCGTCGCGGGCTTCGCGAAACTCGTGACGGTGTCGCCGACCTTCGAGAGGCGCACGTCTTTCACGCCCGTGATGAGGTAACCGACCTCGCCGACGCCGAGACCCTTCGTGGGAGTCGGTTCGGGCGAACTGACTCCGATCTCGAGCAATTCGTGAGTCGACTTCGTCGACATCATCATGACCTTTTCGCGCGGCGAGAGCTTGCCGTCGATCATTCGCACGTATGTGATGACGCCACGGTAGGAGTCATACACCGAGTCGAAAATCATCGCGCGCGCTGGAGCCTTCGGGTCGCCGACGGGCGGCGGAATGAGGCGCGTTGCTTCGTCGAGAAGCTCGGGCACCCCAAAACCTGTCTTGCCCGAAACACGAAGAACCGTACTCGGGTCACACCCGATGAGACCCGCAAGCTCGTTCGCATACTTCTCGGGGTCTGCCGCGGGCAGGTCGATCTTGTTGAGCACGGGGATGATCGTCAGATCGTTCTCGAGAGCGAGATACAGGTTCGCGAGCGTCTGGGCTTCGATGCCCTGTGCCGCGTCGACGAGAAGGATTGCTCCCTCACACGCCGCGAGCGAGCGAGACACTTCGTACGTGAAGTCGACGTGACCAGGAGTATCGATCATGTTGAGCGCATAGTTCTTGCCGTCGAGCGACCATGGCATGCGCACGGCTTGGCTCTTGATCGTGATGCCGCGCTCGCGCTCGATGTCCATGCGATCGAGGTATTGCGCGCGCATGTCTCGATCGGAAACGACGCCCGTGATACCGAGCATGCGGTCGGCGAGCGTCGACTTGCCGTGATCGATGTGCGCGATGATGCAGAAGTTGCGGATGAACGCCGGGTCAGTCGAGGCAGGCTCGAGTGCGGTGCTTGCTCGTGGACTCACTGGGCAAGTTTACGAGACACAGAGGTGGTGCAATTGCCATCACCGCGGCGCGCTGGTAGCGTTGAGGTTTGGCTTCCGCGCAGTTTCGCTCATGGAGCTCGCGAGACAACATTCCCCTCACTACAAGAAGGCATCAACGTGGCAAATATCAAGTCGCAGATCAAGCGCATCGGCACCAACAAGAAGGCTCAAGACCGCAGTTCGCGCTACGCGCGACGCGATCACTGCTGGTGACAAAGAGAAGGCAACCGCTTCGCTTGCTCTCGCGGGCAAGAAGCTCGACAAGGCAGCGAGCAAGGGCGTCATCCACAAGAATCAGGCAGCCAACCGCAAGTCGGCAATCGCCAAGCAGGTTGCTGCACTGTAAAACTTCTTCTCGGTGGCCCTCACTTCGGTGGGGGTCATCGTTATTTAACGGCTCCCCTGACGTATCCGTGGGTCGTTTTGGCGGGTCTTAACGGCCGCACGCCGCTGTCCGCCTATGTTTCTGACTGTTGAAGTAACAGAAACTTTAGGGTGGGAAAACGGCGTGCGATCTCTAACGATATGGCGGACTCTGCTCGGCGTCGAGAAAACGATCGTCGAGGACGTCGATCTCGATGTGGTGAACGGAATTCTGGTCGCCTCGGCGAGGCCGACCGAGCCGATGCGGACCCGGTGCGGGATCTGCCGAAAACGTAGTCCGCGATTTGACGCGGGCGCTGGACGAAGACGCTGGCGGTCGTTGGATGCCGGGTCGATTCAGGAGCAGCTGGAAGCCCACGCGCCGCGGGTAACGTGTTCCACCCACGGCGTGATTGTGGCTGCTGTTCCCCGGGCCAGGCACCAGTGCATGTAATTCAGTGTTTACACATGTGCAGGATGCATGTAACGTTCCCT
>JANOOQ010000111.1:0-3760 GCA_031421515.1 Leifsonia sp. | reverse complement strand
CCATGAGTAAAAAGGAAAAGCCATGACCCACGAAATGGAAGAGCAGGTGACCGCAGCCGCGGCAGCGATCGTCAGCGCGTTCGGATCGCATAACACGGCCGCGTACTTTGACGGCTTCGCCTCCGATGCCTCATTTGTCTTCTACACCTCCCCCGAGCGACTTGATTCACGCGCTGCGTATGAGCGGTTATGGGCCGAGTGGGAGAGCGAAGCCGGATTCAAGGTTCACGGATGCGTCTCGCGCAACGGGCGCGTTCAGCTGCACGCGGGCGTCGGAATTTTCGTGCACGATGTCGAGACCGACGTCGAACTGGATGCAGTGCGCACAACGGTTTTCGAACGCGAGACAATCGTGTTTGAGTCGCGCGATGGACAATGGCTCGCGGTGCACGAACACCTTTCGCCACAACCCTGAGTTCTCCCCGAAAACCCGTGCACTTCGAGCGCGAATAGAGTAACGTAGCCAAGTCGGCTCAAGACAGCGCGGTGTTCCGCGCATGGGTTTGTAAGTCTTGCGGGTCGGTTTGCTACCAGGTTTTGTGAAAAGTTCACAGGCAGGTGGCGACAATCACACGAATGTATGTGACGGCCTCGGTCAAAGACTGCCCGGGTTCAGTAGTGCTGCTGCATTGCCATGCGTTAGCTGTGTTCACTTCACACAACTAAAACCCGGAAAGAATCATGTCTACGTATTCGAATTCACAGGGCTCCAAGCCGGCCTCAGGCCGCGACAACAAGAAGCCTTACAAAGACGCCCCTAAGGGTGCTCAGCGCGAGGGTCACCGCGGGTACCGCGCCGACGCCGCATCCGCCGCGCCGAAGAAGCGTTGGACTCAGGATGACCGTGCCGCGCGCACGGGCGATCGCCCCGCCACTTCGGCTCGCCCCGCGCGCGACGACCGCCGCCCCGACTGGAGCCCGCGCGAGAAGCCCGCGACGAACCGCGCTGAGCGTCCCGCCTATGGCGACCGCAAGCCCGCTCGCCCGAGCTACGGCGACCGCCCGACGACCGAGCGCGCCTCGTACGGCGACCGCCCGGCTCGCGCTGAGCGCCCGGCGTACAACTCTGAGCGTCCCGCTCGTCCCGCCTACGGCGACCGCGCCGAGCGCCCAGCGCGCACGGAGCGCCCCGCCTACAACAGCGAGCGCCCGGCCTACAACGACCGCGCTCCGCGCACGGATCGCCCCTCGTACGATCGCCCCGCACGCACCGAACGCCCGGCGTACAACGCCGACCGCCCGGCCCGCGCCGAGCGTCCCGCGTACAACGCGGACCGCCCCGCGCGCAGCTACGACCGCCCTGCCTACAACTCCGAGCGCCCCGCTCGCCCCTCGTACGACCGCGCAGACCGCCCGGCCCGCACGGAACGTCCGGCATACGATCGCGCACCTCGTCGCGACTTCGATGAGCGTCCGCCGCGTCGCGAGAGCGACTACTACACGCAGCGCACCACGATGGGACCCGTCGAAGACGTTGTGCTCGAGCGCCTCGAAGCGATCGTCATCACCGCAGGAGAAGTCGACGGAGTAACCTTCGCCGATCTCGGTCTCGGCAGCAACATTGTGCGCCAGCTCGCGAGCATGGGTGCTGAGGCTCCCTTCGCGATCCAGGCCGCGACGATCCCTGACGTGCTCGCGGGCAAGGACGTGCTCGGCCGCGGCAAGACCGGCTCGGGTAAGACGATTGCGTTCGGCGCTCCTCTCGTCGAGCGTCTCATGGAGAACAACGGCGGCAAAGACCGTCAGATGGGCCGCAAGCCGCGCGCCCTCATCCTGGCTCCGACTCGCGAGCTCGCGCTTCAGATCGACCGCACTGTGCAGCCCATCGCACGCAGCGTTGGCCTGTTCACGACGACGATCGTCGGTGGCGTTCCGCAGTTCAAGCAGGTTTCGGCACTCCAACGCGGCGTTGACATCGTCATCGCAACTCCGGGTCGCGTCGAGGACCTCATCGAGCAGGGTCGCCTCGACCTCAGCAACGTCATCGTGACGGTGCTCGACGAAGCCGACCACATGTGCGACCTCGGGTTCCTCGAGCCCGTGCAGCGCATCCTGCACGAGACGAGCAAGGGCGGCCAGAAGCTGCTGTTCTCGGCGACTCTCGACAAGGGTGTTGCCACTCTCGTCAAGGAGTTCCTCGTCGACCCGGCTGTGCACGAAGTCGCCGGTGAAGACCAGGCGTCATCGACGATCGACCACCGCGTACTCCTGATCGAACAGCGCGACAAGCGCGAGATCATCGAGCAGCTCGCATCGGGCGACGGCAAGACGCTCATCTTCACGCGCACGCGTGCGTTCGCTGAAGAGATGAGTGACTACCTCGAAGACGCGGGAATCCCGGCGACGAGCCTCCACGGCGACCTCAACCAGTCCCGCCGCACGCGCAACCTCCAGTTGCTCACGAGCGGTCGTGTGAATGTGCTTGTCGCGACGGATGTTGCGGCACGCGGCATCCACGTCGATGACATCTCACTCGTGATCCAGGCTGATGCACCCGAGGAGTACAAGACCTACTTGCACCGCTCGGGCCGGACGGGCCGCGCGGGCAAGGTCGGAACCGTCGTGACGCTCGTCAACCGCAACCGCCGTCGCAAGATGGACGAGTTGCTCGGCCGCGCCGAGATCGACGCGACCATGAGCCACGTTGCCCCGGGCGACGAGCTGATCGGTCAGCTCGCGGCGCTGTAGCACCTAGCCAAAGGAAGGGCCCTCTGCTGGATCATCCAGTCGGGGGCCCTTTCTAGGCCCGCCCGCCTCACGCTAGCGCGAGCATCGCCCCAGCCACGATCGCGAGCGCGAGTCCCGCGTACTGCACGGCTGCAATTCGTTCCTTGAGCACGATTGCCGCGAGGATGATCGTTCCCGCGGGGTAGAGCGCAGTGAGCACCGCGATGACCGAGAGCTCGCCGAGGCGTACCCCGAGCAAGAGGCCTATGTTCGCGATGACATCGAGCACGCCGCAGAGCACTGCGAACTGCAGCCCGACCCTCCATGATGAGGGTCGCGACGCCGTGCCGCGCCTCCACGCGATGAAGGCGAGAACGCCGACGAGAGTGAACATGGTGACGGCATTCGTGGCTCTGTTCACGACGAGGGGCACGATGCCCGAGTCATCCGGAGTCGCATCAATGAGGATGAGAAACGCCCCGATCGCGATGCCTGAACCGATCGCCATGAGTACGCCCTTGAGTGACGGTCGCACCACCCCCTTCTCGGGAACCAATCCGACGAGCACGACCGCGACGAGCGCGAGTCCGAGGGCAACGTAGCCGACGAGTCCGAGGCGTTCTCCGCCGATGAGCCCGACCGTGAGGGGAACGATCGCCGAAACAACGGCCGTGAGCGGCGACAGAATGCTCATGGGACCGATCGCGAGGCACGCGTAGAGCAGTCCGATCGCGATGGCTCCGCTGATTCCGGATGCAGCACCAAACAGCACCGCATCGCTCGACCATTCCCCGCCGACGAAGGGGAGCAAAAGCACCAACACGACGAGCCCCGTCGCCGCGGCAATCGCAGTGACGAGGATGGCGCTTAAGCGCTTCGCCGCGAATCCGCCCAGGAAGTCTGCGGCTCCGAACACGAGCGCGCTCGAGAGTCCAACGAGAACGGTGAGCATGGCGGCCAATCGGAGAGAGAAGGATTCCACGCTATCGGCTCGATGCGCGCTAATCTCTATGTCGAGCCTCGGGCGGGGCCGTCACGAAAGGTGGAGCCATGGCGACCAAGGCCGCGAGCGTTGAAGCTCAGCTAGCGCGAC
>JANOOQ010000110.1:0-4199 GCA_031421515.1 Leifsonia sp. | reverse complement strand
GCAGACCACCGCGTCTGGCCTCGTCATTCCTGACACCGCGAAGGAGAAGCCCCAAGAGGGCGAGGTCGTCGCAGTTGGCCCCGGCCGCATCGATGACAACGGCAACCGCATCCCGCTCGACATCGCCGTTGGCGTCAAGGTGATCTACTCCAAGTACGGCGGCACCGAGGTCAAGTACGGCGGCGAAGACCTGCTCGTGCTTTCTGCTCGCGACGTGCTCGCTGTCGTAGTGCGCTAGGTTTCGCCCAAATACAACACTTCGATCAAAGACCCGGTGGCTTCGTGCCCCGGGTCTTTGTCGTTCCCCGCAGACGTAGGCTGTGAGGATGCCGTCGTTCAATCGAATCAGCCCAGCGGGCCTCGGTTTCGCGATTGCTGCCTACTTGTTGTGGGGATTTCTGCCCGTCGTCTTTTTGTCGCTCGCGCCGTCGGGTGCCGTCGAGATAGTCGCGTGGCGGGTGGTGCTCTCGCTCGTGTTTTGCGTGCTACTTCTGACCGTCACGCGAGGGTGGACCAGATTCCGCGCGATCCTGGCGGATCGCTCGGCGGTACTCACGCTCACACTCGCCGCCGTCTTCATTCTTGTCAATTGGTCGGTGTTCATTTACGCAACCCTCAGCGAGCACATCGTTGAGGCCGCGCTCGGATACTTCACCAACCCGATCGTGACGGTTCTACTGGGTGTGCTCATCTTGCGAGAGACGTTGCGCCCTGCGCAGTGGGCAGCGATTGGCGTGAGTACGATCGCTGTCATCGTGCTCGCTATCGGCTACGGCAGTTTTCCGTGGATCGCCCTATCGCTTGCGTTTAGCTTCGGCCTCTACGGGCTCGTAAAGAAGCGAGTGGGCGGTCGCGTCGACTCAATCGGTGGGCTGACGATGGAAACTGCCGTTCTCGCGCCCGTTGCGGTAGTCGCCCTCGTCATTGTCGGAATGACCACGGGAATCACGCTCGGCACACAAGGCCCCCTGCACACGAGCCTCATGCTGAGCGTCGGAGTAGTCACAGCCGTGCCTCTCTTGCTCTTCGCGGCCGCCGCGCGGCGCATCCCGCTCGTCTACTTGGGGCTAGTGCAGTTTCTCGCACCCATCATGCAACTCATCACGGGTGCTGTGATCTTGCGCGAACCCATGCCGCCCGAGCGGTGGATCGGATTCGGAGTCGTGTGGTTCGCGCTCGCGATTCTCACTGTCGATATGATTACGCACGCAACTCGAAGGAGAGTCACATGAGTCACGTCGGCATTCGGTTGGCGATTGGCCTCGCCTCGGTCGTGATGCTTGCGGGATGCGCGGGAGCTGAACCGGCGCCCCCACCCGCGCCGGTGCAGTCGACCGAGCCGACTGGAGACGGAATTCTCCGAGTTGGCACGATCTTTCCACGCAGCGGCGGTTTCGCCTTTATCGGCTCAGCACAAGTAGCTGGTGTGGAGCTGGCGGTCCGCGAAGTCAACGACGCGGGTGGCGTAGCAGGGGTGCCCGTCGAGATTCTCCATCGCGATTCCGGAGATGCGTCGGGCTCGGCCGCCGAGGAGGCGCTCGCGGATCTTGCCGCGAACAAAGCAGATGTCGTGATCGGCCCGTCGTCGTCGGCGATAGCGGAACGACTCATTCCGCTTGCAGCTAGGGACGCCATTGTCCTCATTTCACCCGCGGCTACGTTTACTGACCTAACTGACCTCGCAGATTCGGGTTATTTCTTTCGCACGATTCCGTCCTATGACCATCAGGGAGTCGCTTTAGGGGAAGTGCTCTCTGAGTCGGGCCCCGCGCGTGTTGCCATTGTCTATGTTGACGACGATCTAGGTCGATCTGTGCAAGTCACACTAGCTGAGAGCCTGTCTGTCAAGGGCAGTGAGCTTGCAGTGGCCGTTCCTGTTCCGTCCACGGCCACCGACCTTGCCTCGATTATGAAACAGGTAGTGGAGTCGAAGCCAGACGCAGTGGTTCTGGCATCCACATACAGCACAGTCGACCTAACGAAAGCACTCATCACGCAGTTGATCGCGTCGGGTTATGGCGGACCCAAATTGTGGCTCACGACGCAGAACACCGGAGACTACTCGCAAGCATTCCCCGCGAACACCTTAAAGGATGTGAACGGCATCATCGAGGGTTTCCAGCCGGATGAAGCGTTCATCGCTCGGCTCAAGGAGATCGATCCGACCCTGTCCGCAACTCGATACGCAGCCGAGGCATACGACGCGACTATTCTTGCGGCGCTCGCCGCCGTCGTGGGCGAGGACGATGGCGGCGCTTCGATCGCGGCTACTCTGACCGCGGCCTCAACGGGTGGAATAAAGTGCACGAGCTTTCAGGAATGCCTGGATGTGCTTACAACTCAAGACGACTTCGACTACGACGGAGTCTCGGGACCGCTCAACTTTGACTCGAATGGAGACATCGCGCCTGCATACTATGGGCTCTACAAGTTCAATGAGGAGAATAAGTTATGTTCGATCGGGGAATTGTCGCAGGATAGAGGCTCTTTTTTGCAGAATTTGCCCGAAGACTCTTTAGGTAACGAAAGGTAACGATCTGCGCGTGTTACAGGGCTGTAACCTGCTCCGCTTGTGAAACGCGCGTAAGCCGAATACCGTGACAGGGCGGCATGGCATCGCTGTGCTGCGTCCCAACACATTTCAATTGCAAGGAGCAACATGAGCGTATTCGTGAAGGCAACTGCCTCGCGCTCGCGGTCCCTCAAGTCGATCCTCGGCGGCATTGCCGTCGTGGGCGCCAGTGCACTCGTCCTCACCGGATGCGTGCCGACGGCTGACAGCGGCGACACCACTGGCCCCCGCGAGCCATTGACCCTGAAGATCGGAACCATCCTTCCGCAGAGTGGCACGCTCGCGGTCCTCGGCCCGCCCGAAGAGGCTGGCGTTGCTCTCGCTGTCAAGGAGATCAACGAAGCCGACCTCGGCATCACCGTTGAGGTTGAGTACCGTGACTCGGGCGACACCACGACTGACACGGCCACGGTTTCCGTGACCGACTTGCTGTCACTTGATGTGACGGCAATCGTTGGCGCGGCATCCTCGGGTGTTTCCAAGACGGTTATCGACCAGATCGTTGCAGCAGGCGTTGTGCAGTTCTCGCCGGCCAACACGTCGATCGACTTCACCGACTACGCCGATGACGGCCTCTACTGGCGCACCGCTCCCTCGGATGTTCTCCAGGGTGAAGTACTCGGTAACCTCGTAGCCGAAGACGGTATCGCCAACCTCGGCATCATGCAGCTCAACGACTCGTACGGAACTGGCCTCACGGCTAAGCTCACCGAGACGTTCGAAGCAGCTGGTGGAACCGTAACGGCAGCACCTCTCTTCAACACCGGTGAGACCGTGTTCACGACCCAGATCTCTGAGATCTTGGCCACGAACCCGGACGCCATCGCTCTCGTCACGTTCGACGAAGCGAAGGTCATCGTTCCTGCTCTCCGTGGCGCTGGCTACGCGGGCCCGCTGTACTTCGTCGACGGAAACCTCGCCGACTACAGCGAGGTATTCGCAGCCGACACCCTCACGGGCGCAAAGGGCACCTTGCCCGGTCTTGACACGGCTAGCCTCGGTGACTTCACCGACCGCCTGCTGGAGATCAACCCGGACCTCACCGAGTACGCCTACGCTGCGGAGTCCTACGACGCTGTAGTGCTGCTCGCGCTTGCAGCTCTCGCTGCAAACTCGACGGTTGGCGTTGACATCGCTTCGAAGCTGCAGGAAGTTTCCGGCGGTTCTGGCGATGGCACGAAGGCGACCGACTTCGCGTCGGCCGCTCAGATCATCCTCGATGGTGGAGTCGTCGACTACGACGGCAACTCCGGACCGATCACGTTCGATGACAACGGTGACCCCACCGAAGCCACGATCGGTATCTTCCAGTACGACGCAACAAACAAGTTCAGCCGCATCAACTAGTTTCGACTAGCAATGCAACGAGGGGCCCCGGCGCAAGCCGGGGCCCCTTCGCATTGCTCGTGGGATGACGGCAGGGCACCCGCGGATCGCGCGGCGACCACGACCCCACCCAGTGACGGCTTCGGCGCCCTTCAGCGCCTACGAGAGGCCGCGGGAGCCCGCGCGACGATATACCAGCCATCAAGGCGTGCAAGCGCTTTTAGCGGCCGCTCAGGGCCTTAGCGCCGTGGCTAATTGCGAAATGGCCCCGGATGTAACATCCGGGGCCATTCGACGGTGA
>JANOOQ010000109.1:0-1781 GCA_031421515.1 Leifsonia sp. | reverse complement strand
GGCACAAAGGTAGCGGCCGCCAAGCTTGCAGCCGCGGCGGGGATTCCCGTGCTGCTCGCTGCAACAGGCAGCGTAGCGGATGCACTCGCGGGCGCCGCGCTCGGTACGTGGTTCGAGCCCGCGGTGTCCGACTAGACGTGTCCGACCAAACACCGCCCGGCTAAACTCGCTCTCATGCGCGACACCTCACTTGCACTCTCGCTGACCGACAAGCTGGTTGCCTCGCGCGACGCCGCGCGAGTGCTCGCGACCGTGACGACTCGGCAGAAGAACGAGGCCCTCGCAGCAATCGCTCTCGCGGTCGAGTCGAACGCGAGCCGAATCATCCCCGCGAATGATCTTGACCTCGCAAACGGTCGAGGTAGCGGAATGACCGAGGGGCTTCAAGACCGGCTCCGCCTCGACGAGAAGCGACTAGCCGCTCTCGCGACGGCAGTGCGTGACATCATCTCGCTCCCCGACCCCGTCGGCACGGTAATTCGTGGTTCGCACCTGCCGAACGGCGTGCAGCTTTCGCAAGTGCGCGTGCCGTTCGGTGTCGTCGGCGCGATCTACGAGGCACGCCCCAACGTGACGATCGACATCGCCGCGCTCGCGCTCAAGAGTGGCAACGCCGTCGTTCTTCGCGGAGGCACTGCAGCCGAAAACACGAACCGAGTGCTCGTTGCCGTCATTCAAGAAGCCCTCGAACGTGTTGGTCTTCCGATCGAAGCCGTTCAGACGATCGACGAGTTTGGGCGCGAGGGCGCCGTCGAACTCATGAAGGCACGAGGCCTCGTCGACGTGCTGATCCCGCGCGGAAGCGCAGCCCTCATCAACTCGGTCGTCGCAGAATCGAAGGTGCCTGTGATCGAAACGGGTGCCGGGATTGTGCACATCTTCCTTGATGAGTCGGCTGACCTCGACATGGCGATCGAGATTGTGCACAACTCGAAGGTGCAGCGACCGAGCGTGTGCAACGCGCTCGAGACGCTACTTGTTGACGAGGCATCCGCTCTGCGATTGCTTCCAGGTGTGCTCGCGCGACTTCGCGCGTCTGGCGTGACGATTCACGCGGACGAGCGCGCGCTCGCGATCTTCCCTGACGCCGTGAGTGCCACCGAAGACGACTGGTCTACGGAGTACATGTCGCTCGACCTCGCAGTGCGAGTCGTGGACGGTGTGGATGCCGCACTCGAGCACATTCGCACGTACTCCACCCACCACACGGAGTCGATCATCACGAACGATCTCGGCCGTGCCGAGAGGTTCTTGGCAGAAGTGGATTCTGCGGTCGTCATGGTCAACGCCTCGACGCGCTTCACCGACGGGGGAGAATTCGGGTTCGGCGCAGAGGTCGGTATCTCGACGCAAAAGTTGCACGCCCGCGGACCCATGGGCCTCGCTGAACTCACGAGCACCAAATGGGTCGTTCGCGGCACGGGCCAAGTGCGCGAATAGTTAGTATTGAGTCATGTCACTCTTTGCCGTAATTCTTGTCGAAGCCGAGGAGCTCGCGCCCCTGCTTATGCCGCCGCTCGCGTTCGCGGGGGTCGCCGCACTAGTTTTCGCTGCGCTCGCATTCGTCACGTGGAGCTTTCGCGATGTAGCCAACCGACACAGCAATAAGGCAACCAAGCCCGGGCACGACTCACACGGCGCTGGCCACTAGGAAAGCGCTTTTCCGATGGCCGATGCAGCCCAAAGACGCGCTCGAGTTGGCGTCATGGGTGGCACGTTCGACCCGATCCACAATGGACACTTGGTTGCCGCGAGTGAAGTTCAACAGCAGTTCAATCTCG
>JANOOQ010000108.1:0-1622 GCA_031421515.1 Leifsonia sp. | reverse complement strand
CGGCGGCACGTACAACCTCTTCAAGTACACCCTCGCAAAGCTCGGCATCGAGGTCACTTTTGTCGAGGACCAAGACGACGCGTCGGAGTGGGCCGCAGCGGTTCGCCCCAACACCAAGTTGTTCTTCGCCGAGACGATCGGTAACCCCAAGATCAACATCCTCGACATCGAGGCAGTCGCCGCTGTGGCTCACGAAAACAACCTGCCGCTCATCGTCGACAACACGATCGCAACGCCTTACTTGATTCGTCCGTTCGAGTTCGGGGCCGACATCGTCGTTCACTCGGCAACCAAGTTCCTCGGCGGCCACGGTACGGTCATCGCTGGCGTGATCGTTGACGGTGGCAAGTTCGCTTGGTCGAAGAACGTCGACAAGTTCCCCGGGCTCACCGAGCCCGACCCGAGTTACCACGGTGCGAGCTACACGACCGTGCTGGGCGACGCGATCGCGTACGTCATCAAGATTCGCGTTCAGTTGCTGCGCGACACGGGCGCTGCGCTTTCGCCCGACAGCGCGTTTGCGATCATCCAGGGAATCGAGACGCTCAGCTTGCGCATCGAGCGTCACGTTCAGAACACGCAAGAGATCGCGGAGTGGCTCGAGAACCACGACGACGTCGCGAGCGTCAATTACTCGGGGCTGCCATCAAGCCCGTGGTACGCCGCTGCGAACAAGTACGCCCCCAAGGGCGTCGGTGCGGTGGTTTCGTTCGAGCTCAAGGGCGGCGTCGATGCGGGTCGTGCACTCGTCGAGAACGTCGAGTTGTTCAGCCACCTCGCAAACATTGGGGATGTTCGCAGCCTGATCATTCACCCCGCCTCGACGACGCACTCGCAGCTCACTCCCGAGCAACAGCTCACGACGGGCGTCACTCCCGGCCTCGTTCGCCTCTCAGTGGGCATCGAGAATGTAGACGATTTGAAGGCTGACCTCGAAGCCGGCTTTACCGCCGCTCGCAAGATCGCGGCGGCCAACGCTCGCGTCTAAGCACGTCAAGAAAGGCCCCCGTCGTTGTAACAATGACGGGGGCCTTTGCGTTTATGGGGATACTTGAGTCGACATGGATTGGCAAACACCCGAAGACACGGTGCCGTCGGCCTTCGTAACCGAAGCCAACGCGCGATCGGTGCTCGGCAAGCCGTCCGCGACGGGAGCGTGGCGCGAAGGCGACCATCCCGGCGATCGCCAGTTCGTGTCGATCGGTTCTTTCGCGCTCGAACACGGCGACGAGTTGCCGTCTGTGCGAGTCGCCTTCGAGACGTTTGGCACGCTCAATTCCGATCGCAGCAATGCGGTTCTCATTGTGCACGCCCTTACCGGCGACAGCCACCTTGTCGGAGATCCCGGGCCTGGGCATCCAACAGGCGGCTGGTGGGGCGGAATCGTGGGCCCCGGCAAAGCCATCGACACACACGACTGGTTTGTCGTCGCACCCAACATGCTCGGCGGCTGCCAAGGAACGACGGGGCCCGCGTCTCACGCGCCCGATGGCACCGAGTGGGGTTCGCGATTTCCATTCGTGACGATTCGCGACCAAGTCGGAGTGCAACTCGCACTCACGGATGCGCTCGGAATCGAAAAGTGGGCCGCAGTTATCGGCGGCTCGATGGGCGGAATGCAG
>JANOOQ010000107.1:0-3997 GCA_031421515.1 Leifsonia sp. | reverse complement strand
GTTCGCTCCGCAACCCGCGCCAATGTCTGTGCCGCGGTGAAAGCTGTAGCCTCCGAATACCGGGTGGATGCGCGGACCAAACGAGTCCGTGATGCGCCCCGCCGCGGGCCGGGCCCACCCCGACAGGCTGATCTCGCCGGCGTCGAGACTCGCGCCCGTGCCGATGCGTTCGCGCACTCCCGCGAGGTAGTCGGCCTCCGTCGCGGCTCGACGTTCCCTGAGCACGATGAGTTGCTGTTCGAGGGTGGCTTGATTCGCGAGCTGCTCGTCGAGGGCGGCTGCCGCAGCGTTCGACGCGGCCTGCGCTTCGTTGAAGGCCTTCTCGGCGATGATCTTGAGGGCTTCGAGTTCTTTCTTCGCGACATCCGCTTGATCCGTGAGGGACTGCGCCGTGTTGCGGTCGACGAGCGCGCTCTCGTAGATCGCATACGCCTGGCCCGAGATCTTGCTCGACATGCCGAGCCCGTAGAGCAGGTCGTCTGCATCCCCGGCGTTCGCCAAAAGGTTGGCGGTGAAGTCCCCGCCGCCCGAGCGCACGAGTTGGGCGGCCCACTGGCCCGCACGCTGCTCGGACTCCGTCGCTACCTGGTTGGCGGCATCCGCTTGTTCCTGAAGATTTGCTGCCTTGAACGCGGCTTCTTGAAAGAGTTGGTCGGCCTTTTGCCAAATAATGCCCTTGGCTTCGGCTTCGGCTTGAGTGCGAGCCGCTTCGGCCTTGAGGCCAGCGAGCATGCCCTCGATCTGGGCGATCTTGGCCTTCGTCGCGGCTTCATCATTGCGAACCTCGGCGACATCGCTCCAGGTCGGGTAGTCGATAGCCCACGCTGGGTCGTGCGTGAATCCGAGGATCGTGCCCGCAACGAGGGTCGCGAGTGCAGCGGTGATCGCGACAAAGGCCTGAGGGCCGACCCGCGTGCCGCGCGTCGCGGTCCACGTGCGCTTCATGGTCATAACTCCCCGAATCGTGTTCAACTCGTGCGCATCGAGCGCTCTCGCGCGCGAGTCACGTTGATAACACTGTTAACAGTGCTAACAGTAGCAACGGGGGCACCTTTTTCCCAGTACCTTC
Organism: Leifsonia sp.; assembly: GCA_031421515.1. Classification (GTDB taxonomy): domain Bacteria; phylum Actinomycetota; class Actinomycetes; order Actinomycetales; family Microbacteriaceae; genus Rhodoglobus. Next base: position 2,928 of record JANOOQ010000107.1, on the reverse strand, counting down.
AACGTCGAGTTGAAACTACCCGTGCGGTGAGCGGATTCCGCGCACATCCGGCCGCATTCGGCGAACTGGGGGCACTGGGGTCGCCGGCCGACACCTGCCCGGCCGCACACGAGACTCTGGTTTGGCAAAAGCCGCGCGCCCCATTGCCTCCGCGGTCGCGCCGCGGGTTGAGGGGCGCCATATCGTTGTTCGCGAGGTCCATATACGACAAGATGGCGCCCCTCACTGCATTTGCTCGGTTGCGCGGCGGCGGATGCCCGGCGCATGCCACTAGTGCGGTGGGGCATCCCCCGCGAAGCGCGCTCTGCCAGCGACGGCTGCAATCGCTGCGGTTTGGCAAATGCCGCGCGCCCCCTTATGCTTGTCCCTCGGTAGCTAAGAGGTTCTGTGATCTCGCGGCCCCATCGTTTAGTGGCCTAGGACGGCGCCCTTTCACGGCGTTAACACGGGTTCGAATCCCGTTGGGGTCACCAAACACAGGCAGAAATGTCTGAGCAGAATCAAATAGCTAGGCCCTGTAGCGCAGTTGGTTAGCGCGCCGCCCTGTCACGGCGGAGGTCGCCGGTTCAAGTCCGGTCAGGGTCGCTGATGAAAAGCCTCTTCGCAAGGAGGGGCTTTTCGTCTATCAGAGAGCAACGCTCTCCGAGGCTCTGTAGCTCAGTTGGTAGAGCGCACGACTGAAAATCGTGAGGTCACGGGATCGACGCCCGTCGGAGCCACCACACTTAATCCCCTGATATCTACCGCTTCTCAGCGCTCGTTCAAGCTAATGCCCGGGCTTCGTTGCCACGAAACTGGGCCATCCTGTCACTAACGCTCCTGCGAGCGTTCGTTTCAACTCAACCACGCGCCCGATTTTTGCGCAGCAGGCACCGCCCCACTGAATGCGCACAGTCAATTGTTCGAGATATCTGATCCGCACTCTTCACGGTGTCCGACCACCACGTTCTAACAAACGCGGGATCGCTCGATATACGCCAAGGCAATAGAATTCGGGCAGTCTCAACGCGAATCCCTAGCACGCGGAGCATCAAGATTGGTAAGTACCGTTGATCCAGCACAAGGTAGGCGTCAGACAGATAGCCTTTGTGACTGCCATATTGACGGTGATTGTGTTGATCGTGATTGTTCTGCTGACGATTGCCCAACCTAGTGAATTTCTCCCGGCGTTGGCTCGCAGCGCCGCCGCACTCACCGCTTCCGGCCTCTTCTGGCTCCTCTACGACAAGTACTTATGGCGCGTTGGGTTCTTTCGATTTTTCGGATGGCTGTCTCCGGTTCCCAATCTGAACGGGCGGTGGGTAGGAACGGTCACGCGAAGCGAGAACGATGATCCGCACCCGTTCGTGATCGAGATCGTGCAGACCTTCACTTCCTTCCAATTTCAAACGTTCTCAAGGAACTCCGAAGGGAAAAGCACCTCTGCTGTCATCATGAAAATGGAGAACGCGAACTTGTTCGGAGTGGTCGCCACGTGGAGCACCAAAACGAAGAAACTTGACGGTTCTGGAACAAAGGAAACGTTCCGGGGAGTTTCACAGTGGCGGGTCGAACTAATCGACAAACCTGGTCGCATCGAAGACAGGATGAGGATTGTTGACGACTACTACACCGACCGAAAGACGATGGGACTAGTGCAGGTGAAATGGCAGTCCAAGAAACTGTTGAATGGATTCGGAATTGATGCCTGAGAACTTTCCGCTGCGAATCAACATCAGTTACCTGCTCGATGGCGTCGTGGCGGAGTACGTCACGAAGGCGAACTCCGCAATCTTTGTCGACGGGGGCGAGTTCGAGTTTGAGCCGGAAGGGATCGCCATTCCTCACATAACGATGCTCATGGGCGATGTCGGGTCATCGAGTGATCTGGATGAGGTGATCGCCGTTGTGGCCGACACCGCCAACGAACTCGCGCCAATTGACTTCGAGTTGAGTGATCCATATTTCCGCGATGGGCGCGGACGTTTCATTTTCGTTGACACGAACCCCCAACCCCAGTTCTACCAGCAAAGATTGCTGCTGCAGAATCGCGCCGGGAGTCTCCTCAAAATCGACCACTACGGCGGTGCAGAAAATGTGTCGCACATAACCCTTGGCTACAACGATCGGGGAACCGACCCCGCGCTCTTGGAGCAATTCAAGGTGAACCACCTAGTGACTGGCAAAGCGAGCCTTATGCAAGTTGCCAGGACGGGGTCTAGAGGTACCTGCATTGAGACGCTTCAGACTTTCTCCATTGTCGCTTGAATCATCACCAGCGACGAGGAACGGCTAGCCAAGCGGGACCACTAGACAGCGCGCAAGAAACCGCTTCGCGAGCGAGTTCAGGACCTCTACCGGGTCGCTCGATAGAGGGCAGCAAGCACGTCCACCGCATCGCGTTTTGCATCGGGCAATGCATGCGCGTAGGTCGTGAGCAGCACTGCCGGAGAGTGCCCGAGAATGCCTGCCACTACGACGGGAGGGATGCCCGCCTGAAGCAGCAGAGTTGCCGCCGAGTGGCGAACATCGTGTAGACGAATCCTACGGAGCCCTGCCGCCTTGACGTGCTGGTCGAACCAATGGCCCCACGTTGCCGGATGCAGCGGCTCTCCCGCTCGAGGCTTATTGGGATGGCAAACACCGATCCGACCGACGTGCTGAAACAGATCGGCAGAAACATAAAGGCCGAGCGCGCACGCCGAGAGTTGACCCAGGAGGCCCTCGCTAATCAATCGGGCGTCGCGGTGGCGCAGGTTGCTCGCATGGAGCGCAGCGAGTTAGATACCGGCATCTCAAAGTACGTTCTTCTGGCACGGGCGATGAGGGTCACTCCTGCTCTGCTCCTTCAAGACATCGAGTAGTAGTGCCGCGTAGCGCCCTCGCCTGAATCAGGCAAGCAGCCGTACTTCTCGTCGGGTACGGCGTCGGGCGTGCCAAGTGGGGTCC
>JANOOQ010000106.1:0-1852 GCA_031421515.1 Leifsonia sp. | reverse complement strand
GTCGTGTTGGCTGTGACGTTTGCGCCGGGCGTCTGGAAACCTCCCTGACCGCCACCGCCAAACATGCCGCCGAGGAGGTCCTCGAAGCTCGTGCCCTGATACGTGCCGCGCTGGTTGCCGCCGAACATGCCACCAAAGACGTCTTCGAACCCGCCCGGTTGGCCCGGGCGACCACCCGCGCTGAAGCGAGCTCCCGAACCCATCGCGCGAATCTGGTCGTATTCACGACGAAGTTCCGCATCCACGAGAACCGAGTGAGCTTCGCTGATTTCTTTGAACTTCGCCTCGGCCTTAGCGTCGCCGGGGTTGGAATCGGGGTGATATTGCCGAGCTAGCTTGCGGTAGACCTTCTTGAGATCGGCCTCGGAGACGTCCTTTGAGACGCCGAGGACGGCGTAAAAGTCTTTATCAAACCAGTCTTGGCTCGCCACTGTGTTCGCCCTCCGACTACTCGGCAGGCACAGACACGGCTACCTTGGCAGCGCGCACGAGTCGATCCCCCAAGACGTAGCCGGGTTCGATGACGTCCGCGATCGTGTTCGCCGTTGCATCCGTTGAAGGCAACTGCACGACGGCCTCGTGAAAAGCGGGGTCGAAGGGCTCACCCTTCTCGCCGACTTGCTTGAGGCCGAAGCGCTCGAACGCGCCACGCATCTTTTGCGCGACGATCGTCAGTGGCGCCCCCTCAACGAGGTCACCGTGCGCCTCGGCGCGAGCGAGATCGTCGAGAGCGGGCAGCAGCGAGCGGATGACCTCGGCGATGACCGCGTCGCGATTCGTGATGCGGTCACGCTCGACCCTCGTGCGAAAGTTGACGAGTTCGGCTTGCGCGCGAAGCATGTCAGAACGCATGTCTGCGACGAGATCGCGCTCGGCTTCATCGAGCAGCGCCTTGTCGGCGTCGCTCAATTCGACCGGTACGTCGGTCTCGTCGGATCCGGGGTCGTCGGCCGGAGCCTCCGGGTCATCCGATTCGACTGGCTCCGCTGGTTGCCGAACGTCACCGGTCTCAGGATCGACCCTGCGCTTGTCGCGGATGACCGGTTCTTCGTTCGGTTCTCTCGTGCTCTCGTCGCTCATTACTTCTTGGGCTCTTCCGGCTCGTCGTCGACTACCTCGGCGTCAACGATATCTTCGTCGGTGCCTTCGGCAGCGGGCTCTTCCGTCGCGTCGTCACCTGCAGGCTGCTCTTGACCGGCCGAATAGATCGCCTCGCCGAGCTTTTGCTGGCTTTCGTTAAGAGCATCGAAGGCGATCTTCACAGCGGATTCGTCGTCGCCGGCAAGCGCAGTCTTGAGGGCATCAACGTCGGCTTGCACCGCGGTCTTGACGTCTTCTGGCAGCTTGTCTTCGTTATCGCGAATGAGCTTGTCGATCGAGTACGCGAGCTGCTCGGCAGTGTTGCGAACTTCGGCTGCCTCACGGCGAGCCTTGTCTTCTGCTGCATGCTCTTCGCCTTCGCGAACCATGCGCTCGATGTCATCCTTCGAGAGCGAACTGCCTCCCGTGATCGTCATCGATTGCTCTTTGCCCGTGCCCTTGTCCTTTGCGGAGACGTGCACAATTCCGTTGGCGTCGATGTCGAATGTGACCTCGACTTGCGGGATTCCGCGGGGCGCTGGGGCGATTCCCGTGAGTTCGAACGTGCCGAGGTTCTTGTTGTCCCTCGTGAACTCGCGCTCGCCCTGGAACACCTGGATCGACACCGACGGCTGGTTGTCGTCGGCCGTCGTGAAGGTCTCGCTGCGCTTGGTCGGAATGGCCGTGTTGCGCTCGATGAGCTTCGTCATGATGCCACCCTTGGTCTCGATACCGAGGCTCAATGGCGTGACGTCGATGAGCAGAACGTCCT
>JANOOQ010000105.1:0-2771 GCA_031421515.1 Leifsonia sp. | reverse complement strand
GGTTCGCCGCGGCGGTCCTGCCCGGGGAGCGGTCGAGATCGACGGCCATAGATGAGCGTCGAGGAGTCGAGCAGCCACGGCACGAGTGCGATCACGACTCCGTGCACGAGCGCGAGCCTGTGACGGATGCGTCGCGCCTTGTGGTTGTGGAGGAGGTTCTCCCACCAGTGGCCGACGATGTAGAGGGGCATGTAGACCGTGACAACTTCAGCGCCGTGGTTCTCGCGCCTCGCCTTGATGTACTTCGCGAGCGGCGCGCTGATATCGCGATAGGGCGACTCGAGCACATTGAGCGAAATCTTGATGTTCTGGTCGATCCAGTCCTTTTCCAGCTGCTGGGTCGCGGCCTCGTCGATGGAGAGGTGCACGGCCTCGATCGAGTTGTGGCGCGCCGCGATCGCGTAGTCGAGCGCCTTGAGCACGGGCTTCTGCATGCGGCCAACGAGAACGATCGCGTGGTCGCCTTTCGCACCGAAAACCGTCGTCGCGTCAGGTTCGATTTCCTTATCGACGTCGCGGTAATAGCGGTGCACGCCGAGCATGAGCGTGAACAGCACGGGCATGATGACGTAGACGATCCACGCGCCGTGCGTGAACTTCGTAATCGTCACGATGATGAGCACACTCGCGGTCATGACGGCACCGATGGAGTTGATGATGAGGCTCCGGATGACGCTCGCTCGATTGGGCGTGCCCTCCCGCAACAGGCGAATCCAGTGTCGGATCATGCCCGTTTGCCCGAGCGTGAACGAGATGAACACCCCGATGATGTAGAGCTGGATGAGTTGCGTCACGTCAGCCTGGAAGACGACCGTGATAATCGCCGCGACTACCGCGAGTGCGATGACACCGTTCGAGAAGATGAGGCGGTCGCCACGCGTCGAGAGCGACTTCGGCGCGTAGTGGTCGGTCGCGAGCACCGACCCGAGTAGCGGGAATCCGTTGAACGCCGTGTTCGCAGCGAGCAACAGAACGGCGGCCGTCGCGGCCTGAATCACATAGAAGACGATCGTATTGTTACCGAAAGTGGATGCCGCGAGCTGCGCCACGAGGCTGCGCTGAGGCACGGTCTCGCAATCGACGAAGCCCACAAGGTGACACGCATCCTCGGCATAATGCACCCCTGCGATGAGCGCGACGATCACGAGCCCCGAGAAGAGGGTGATCGCGATAAGGCCCATCGCAACGAGAGTCTTCTGTGCGTTCTGGATCTTCGGCGTGCGGAACGCCTGCACGCCATTCGAGATGGCTTCCACGCCCGTAAGGGCGGCGCATCCGCTCGCGAAAGAACGCAGGAGCAACAGGATGATCCCCGCTTGAGTCAGTCCCTCAGCTTGCACTTCGAAGCCCGCACTCTCCGCGACAGGCGGGTCGCCCAGGGCCGTTCGAACGAGACCCACGACGACCATGAAGCCGATGCTTGCGATGAAGAGGTACGTCGGGACGGCGAAGGCCCTGCTCGCTTCGCGAACTCCGCGTAAGTTGACGGCCGCGAGAAGCACGATGAACCCGACGGCGATCTCGACGCGGAACGGATTGAGCTCGGGCACGGCAGAGATGATGTTGTCAACGCCCGAGGCGACCGAGACCGCGACCGTGAGGATGTAGTCAACGAGCAGAGCGGATGCGACGACAACCCCCGCCTTCTCGCCCAAATTCTTGTGGGCGACTTCGTAGTCCCCGCCACCGCTCGGGTAGGCCTTGATGAGCTGTCTGTACGAGAGCACGACCACGATCATCAACACGACCACTGCGGTCGCGACCCACGGCGCGAAGGAGAGGAATGCGAGCCCGCCGATGAGCAGAATCATGAGCAGCTCTTGCGGCGCGTATGCAACGGACGAGAGTGGGTCGCTCGCGAAGATCGGAAGTGCGAGGTGCTTGGGGAGCAACTGCCCCTCGAGCTTCTCGGATGGTAGCGGGTCGCCGATAATCCATCGTTTTGGAGATTTGGGTTCATCCGTCACGAGGGGCGAGCCTACTCCTAGCGGGACTGCTGTCAACTCGGCCGCAGCCTAGAATTTCCACATGTCGTCAGAGCGAGTTCGTCGCAAGCGTTGGCCGTGGATCGTTGCCGTAACGGCCGTGCTACTGCTGGTGCCCGCACTCATTCTCGGCGTTCCGATCCTCACTCACCAGAACCAGGGTTCGTCGAACCAAGACGCGCCAACCGTTGAGTGGCCACTCGAGGCGACCGCGACAGGAGACGACGGGCGCACGCGCACGATCTCGGTCGCGGCTGAAGTCGGGCAGCTCGACACCTCTGCCCTCGCGCCCGGCGACCGATTCGTCGTGACGGGCGCTGGCTACGACGGCACGCGGGGAATTTACGTCGCGATTTGCGTCATCCCCCCGTCGCCCGACATCAAGCCGGGTCCGTGCATTGGTGGGGTTCCCGAGCAGACCGCGACGACCGTCGACGAGGGCACCGTCCAGTACGGTCCGAGCAACTGGATCAACGACGACTGGGCGTGGAAACTCTTCGGCGCTCGCAGCTACGACGACCTCGACGCGGGCACCTTCACGGCATACATCGAAGTGGGGGATGCTGCGGGCAACGGTTTCGACTGCCGAGTCGAGCCCTGCGGCCTCTACACGCGCAACGACCACACCGCACTGAACGATCGCGTGCAAGACCTCTACGTGCCGATCGGGTTCGCGGATTAGCGAGTGCGGGCGAGGGCAGCCGTTAGGGCTTGCGATCGATCGCCGCGGGCACGAGCAACCACGGGATCGTCCAGTGCACCATGGGACCGATGAGTAGCGCGAAC
>JANOOQ010000104.1:0-3611 GCA_031421515.1 Leifsonia sp. | reverse complement strand
CCGCCGACGACAACGAGGCCGGCGGATGCCCACACGAGCCACGCGACGTCAAACCAAAACGCGAGAGTGCCGATCGTGAAAGCGATCAGCATGATGACGACCGCGGTCCAGGCGGCCGGCGAGTGTCCGTGGCCGGGCTCTGACTCGTTCAACGTGTGTGCTCCGTTCGTTGGTTCGAGTGCAATTGTATCGGGATGGAGGTAGGGGTGTGGTGCGTTAGGGGGCTTACTCCTCGCACGAGTCGCCGTGTTGCTAGTACGAATATCCGCCCGACTTCTGAAGCGTCATCGATGCTTCAAGTCGTAGCTATCGGCCTTCGCATCTGCCCCAGCTTGTCGATGCGCCGCGAACACCTCGGCCATCGCCCAACTCATACACACCACACCGACGGCGCACATCACGATAGGCGCAGGCCCCAAACCAATTGAGGGCAGCTCCCCTTCGAGAATCAGCGGGAGGGCTGCCAGGTCACCACCGGCACTCGCCGCGATTGAACTCGAGAACGGTTCGATCCACCCAAATGCAGCCGAGATTGTCGATTCCGCGGTTGCAAGTGTGGTCTGAAGTGGCGCCACTACTAGCAATCCCGCACCGCCGAGCAGCGTCCACGAAGAGCCGACTAGCGCGACAAGCACGGCCGCAAATCTTGATGGTTTGAACGATGCGAAGACTAATGCCACGAGAAGTACGCCAAGGCTTGCCTTTATCGAAAGGTCGAGACCACCTCCCCAGGGTGTTAGTGGAATCTTTGGCAAGACAACCACGTCGACAACGAACCATCGAAGAATTAGCGTCGAAGTCGCGGCAAAAGCAAGCAATATCAGGATCGAAATTACAAGAACGCCAGACGTCGAAAAGAGGCGCATCTTCCTGTAAATCGGTGCGTTCCGACCTCTTCCAATCGGGGTGACAACGGATGAAACCCGCCTCTCGAGCTCTTCCCGAGCGAATGCATAGTCGACATCCTCAGCGGCGAGAGCCGCCTTCCGCTTAGCCAGATTCGAAGCCGTTCCGCTAGCCGCCCGCACGGTCGCGACAATAGCGAGCACACACGCGCCCAAGATTGGAAACAAGATCGAGCCGAACGCGCCCAACCAGATCGGGATTCGGCCCACAGATGCTAACGCGATACCCACCACGAGGGAGAGCACAACGGACGTTAGCGACGCGAGAATGGCGACCTGAGCGACAAATCCAACCCACATGCCAACGTCCAACGCGCAATACTACTTTCTCTTGGGGATCGTGAGCCAGCCTGGCTTGATCCCTAAATTAGGAGAGGAGGAAAATTAGTCGCGCAATCGATTCACTCGACCCGATATCATCTCAAGATATATTATTGCTTGAAAATGGAGGTTCAGCGATGACTATTGGCATCGTAATTGCTGTCATCGCCGGCGTGGTCGGCCTGTTTCTGCTCTACCTCCTTGGTCACTTTGTCTGGACAGTTGTAGTCGACATCAAGGAGGACGTTGAAACCGAGAGGGGTATCGCCCAGGCCAAGCGTTTTGCGCGACAGCTGCATGACCCCGAACTCACGGCGGGAGAATTGCAGAATATTGCACATTTGTCTCGGGGCAATATGGATCTCACTCAAGAAGGAATTGCTCAGCACGCCAACACATACCAAGAGTTGAATGTCTGGGTGGAAGACGTAGTCCGGCTAAACAAAACGCGCAGCGGTTCGGTTGAGGTTGTCGGGAAATCTCGTCCACCGGCTCCGCCAACTCGAACGGAACCATAGACCGATCGGGATCTGAGCGAGCGCGGTGTCGGTTTGAAGTATCGCAGGCACGCGCCGTGGTCCTCAAGTCAAAATCGCGCTACTCAACCAGCCGGGGTGGTCGGGTCGCGACCGTCGCTCAGCGAGTCCCACGCCCCTACCGCGTCGTCGTCGAATTGAACGGCCTGGTACTTGCGGGATGCCACGGGCCATCGTCGCGCGGTCGCGACCATGGCGATCCCGAGTGACGTGAGCAGCAGCCCCACCACGAGGGCGACCGCGGGCCACGCGGTAGCGGAGACGTCGACGACGAGCGCGGCGACGGAGTCGGCGCCGCTCACTCCCGTGACGGCGGTTACCGCGGCAGCGGAGGCCGCGATGGGGTTCGCCAACGCCATAGCTGCGGACGTGACTACGAGAGCGCCGATGGCGGCTTGAAGCCCTCCGAGAATGACACGGAATACCGGCCCCGCTATCGCGAGAGCCGCGGCGAGGGCGAGCCCCGAGAGGGCGAGGGCCGTGAGGGCGGGAGCCGCGACATCCCCCGCGATAGCCACCGATTGGCCCGACTCGAGAGTCACCGTGAACCACAGTTGCGTCCACGCGAGGAGGGTGAGCGCGCTCAAGGCGAGCCCCGCGAGGATGCTGCCGAACTTCAAGCGACGGCCACTAAAATAGCGCGGCGTCACGGGATGCGTCGCATCGCGTTCGCGACCGCAATCGCACGCAGCGGGGCGGCGGCCTTGTTCTGCGTCTCTTCGAGCTCGGTCTGCGGGTCGGAGTCCGCCACGAGCCCGGCCCCCGCCTGAACGCTCGCCATACCGCCGATGATCGTCGTCGTGCGGATCGCGATCGCGAGGTCGATGTCGCCCGCGAAGTCGAAGTAGCCGACGACTCCCCCGTAGACGCCGCGCTGGGCGGGTTCCAACTCGTCGATGATCTCGAGTGCTCGTGGCTTCGGCGCGCCTGACAGGGTGCCGGCGGGGAAGGTCGCGCGGAAGACATCCACTGAACTCGCATCGGGTCGCAAATCACCCTCGACGGATGACACGAGGTGCATGATGTGGCTGAAGCGCTCGACTTGCATGAACTCGGTCACTTCGACCGTGCCGGGCTTGCAGACCTTGAGCAGATCGTTGCGCGCGAGATCGACGAGCATGAGGTGCTCGGCTTGCTCTTTGCTGTCGCCGAGCAGCTCTTCCGCGAGGTCGAGGTCGTGCTCGGGGCTGTCGCCGCGCGGTCGGGAGCCGGCGATCGGGTGCATGAAGACCCGATCGTTCGAGACCTTGACGAGTGCTTCGGGACTCGACCCGACGATCGAGTACGGCTCTCCCGCCGGGTCAACAAGCGTGAGCAAGTACATGTACGGCGAAGGGTTGAGCGTTCGCAAGACGCGATACACGTCGATGGGCTCTGCCGTGATTTCGTGATCGAAGCGCTGCGACACGACGACTTGGAAGACATCTCCGTCGCGAATGTACTTCTTCGAGCGTTCGACCGCGGCGATGTAGTCGGCGGGAGTGCCGCGCGGAATCGGGTTCGGCTCGATCGTGAGGTCGACGCTCGCGAGCCACGCTTCGCTCGGCTGGCTCAGCTCGATCTGCATGGCGTTGGACTACGCAACTACACGAATGTGATTACCGATCACGAGTTCGGTGCAGCCATTCGCAACACGGTCGTCTTCACCCTAACCACAGTCACGGTGGCGATGGTGTTGGGTTTTGGCATTGCCTACTTGCTGCGCAGACCGTTCCGCGGGCGAGACCTGGTGCGCGTGTTGCTCCTGGTGCCGTGGTTGGTTAGCCCAATTGCCAACGGGGTGATGTGGCACTTTCTGCTCAATGGCAAAGTTGGTTTGCTCAACGCCCTGTTAGGCATGCTCAAACTG
>JANOOQ010000103.1:0-3000 GCA_031421515.1 Leifsonia sp. | reverse complement strand
CGGCGAAATGGCCTTGGCTGGCGGGGCGCGCCGAGCCGGGCCGGGCCGCGCTGGGCTGCCGCCCCGGCTAGGAGGGCGTGGGCGAAGCAGAAGTGGATGCCGCGGCAGGTGCCGCCGCAGCCGGTGATGCCGAAGGGGCCGCGGCCTTCGCTGGGGCATCCTGCGAACCCGATCCCGAACCCGATCCCGATCCCGATCCCGAACCCGAATCAGACCCCGACCCAGACTTCGACGCCGCCTTCGCGTCGGCTCGTGAATCCGTTCGGTAGAACCCCGAGCCGCTGAACGTCACGCCGACCGCCGAGAAGACCTTGCGCAGCACGCCGCCGCATGCGGGGCACACGGTGAGGGAGTCGTCGGTGAAGGCTTGGTGGATGTCGAAAGCGCTCGTGCACTCGGTGCAGCGATAAGAGTAGGTGGGCACAAATGTCCTGACGGCTAGAAGGCGACGATGCCAGACGGAGTCACAACTCCGTTGACGCGTTGGTCGTGCCGCTCACTGGGCACGGAATCAACAAGTTCTTCGTCGAAGATCACAGCATAGACCGGCGGGCAGTTTTCCATGCTCCCGAGAGTCTTGTCGAAATAGCCGCGGCCCCAGCCCATGCGCATTCCCGAGCGGTCGACGGATGCCGCGGGCACGACAATAAGGTCGACCGAGTTGATCGCGATCGGGCCGAGCACCTCGCTCGTGGGAGTCGGCATGCCGAGCCAGTCTTCGTCCTCGTCCTTGCCGTCGAACGGCGCCCAATCGAGGAGTCCGTCTGCGCGCGAGATCGGTAACAGCACGCGGATGTCATTGTCGCACGCCCACGCGAGAAACTCGCGGGTTCCGGGTTCGTCGGGGGTCGAGAGGTACGCCGCGATCGAGGTAGCCCGGAGGTCGGTCGTGAGGTCGACGAGGTGCTGGGTGATCGCGGCATCCGCTTCAAAGCGTTCCTTCGACGGAGTGATGCGTCGGCGCTCGCGGAGCTCGGCGCGCAATGCTCGCTTCTGATTGCTCGCGTCGTCGGTCATGGAGTCCATTGTAGGTAGCCTGTCGGTATGGAGTTCAGAATCACAAAAGCAGTCATCCCGGCCGCGGGGCTCGGTACGCGCTTTCTGCCCGCGACGAAGGCGATGCCGAAAGAAATGCTTCCGGTTGTGGACAAGCCTGCGATTCAATATGTCGTCGAAGAAGCGGTAGCTGCTGGGCTCAACGACGTGCTCATGATCACGGGCCGAAACAAGAATGCGCTCGAGAATCACTTCGACCGAATGACGGAACTCGAAGCCACTCTCGAGGAAAAGGGCGATGTCGATCGGTTGAGGAAAGTGGAGTACTCCAACGACTTAGCCGACATGCACTACGTGCGCCAGGGCGATCCGCGTGGCCTTGGTCACGCTGTTTTGCGCGCTCGGATGCACGTCGGGCGCGAGCCGTTCGCTGTGCTCCTCGGAGACGACTTGATCGACCCGCGCGATGTGCTGCTGTCGCGCATGCTTTCCGAGCAAACGGTTCGGGATGCCTCGATCATTGCGCTCATGGAAGTGGAGCCATCCGCGGCTCACCTCTACGGCATCGCGACCGTCGAACAAACGGACGACCCGGACGTCGTGCGCATCACCTCGCTTGTTGAAAAGCCGCCGCCGGGCACCGCACCCTCGAACCTCGCGATCATCGGCCGATACGTTTTGCGCCCCGAAGTATTCGACGTGCTCGAACAGACCGGGCCGGGTAAGGGCGACGAGATTCAGCTCACCGACGCCCTGCAGACGATGGCGCGCGACAACATCGCCGGGGGAGTGTTCGGCGTCGTGTTCCGCGGCCGTCGCTACGACACTGGGGACCGCGTGGACTACATCAAGGCGATCGTGCAACTCGCGGTCGAGCGCGACGACCTCGGCCCCGAGCTGCGGCCGTGGCTCAAGAAGTTTGCTGCGACCCTGGACTAGCAATGCCGACAATCCCGACCCTCACCGAGGGAAAATCCACGATTCGCCCGATCCGGCTGCGGGATGCCCGCCCGATCGAACGCGAACTCCTTGAGAACCGCGGCTGGTTGCGCAAGTGGGAAGCCACGAACCCGAACGGTCCGATGAACTTCGACGTGCGCGCGAGCATCCGCAGCCTGCAGCAGCACGCGCGAGCCGGCGAAGGTCTGCCGTTTGTCGTCGAGTACGACGGGCAGCTCGCGGGGCAGCTCAACGTGTCATCCATCGCGTATGGGTCTTTGTCGTCGGCGACGATCGGCTACTGGGTATCGGAGCGATTCGCGGGCAAGGGAGTGACCCCGACGGCGGTTGCGCTCGCGACCGACCATTGCTTCTTCGGGGTCGGGCTGCACCGCATGGAGATCTGCATTCGGCCCGAGAATGAGCCTTCGCTTCGCGTCGTCGAGAAGCTCGGCTTTCGGTATGAGGGGTTGCGGCGGCGGTACATCCACATCAACGGGGACTGGCGCGACCACTTTTGTTTCGCTCTCACGGTCGATGAAGTTCCGACGGGTGTTCTGCGTCGGTGGCTCGACGGAAACGCCGACTCGAAGAGTGCCGCCGTGCCTGCGGCCGACCGCGCTCGAGCAGCGACGCCGCTCGGTCGCTGAGGTTGGCTTCTCGTTAGCTGAGCATCAGCGCGCCCTTCACGCAACCGGCCGCGCGACTCGTACCGTAGTCGCATGGAACTCTCGGGGCTCGGCGGCGGCATCATGCTCGCAATCGCTGCTGCCTTGTGGCTCATCTACTTGGTGCCGAACTGGCTTCGGCGCCGCGAGTACCTCGCAACCGAACTCAACGCCGTGCGACTGCAGCAGACGATTCGCGTGCTCGCCGAGACATCCGAGCTTCCTCAACCCGTGCGAATGGATGCCGCGGCCCGCCGTGCAGCGCTCGCCCCCGTCGCGGTCGGTCGGCCCGTAATGGCTCCCGCCGCCCCCGACCCGCAGCTTTTCGCGGGCCGTCGTTTGCGGCGCACTCGCGCGATGGCGTCGCTCTTGCTGCTCGTTGCCCTCGTAGTGGGCG
>JANOOQ010000102.1:0-2220 GCA_031421515.1 Leifsonia sp. | reverse complement strand
AGCGGCGAGCGTGTTCGCGGAAAGACCCCGCTCGATCGAGACGTGCCGCAGAAACCGGTCCACCGCGAGAGCGAGGGGCTCAGCTTGCGCCGACATTGCGCTACTTCACCGACGGATGACTCGGCCAGGGTGCATCCGCTGCCGCCAAAGTAGCCCAGCCCCGAGCCCGCCCCGCCGCGGCACTCAAGGCACCGATCGCGAGGATCGAGTTCTGTGCCGTGCGCGACAAGACGGACTCGACGACGTCGTCGAGCGGCACCCAGCGCAACTCGATTCCCGCCTCTTCTTCCGTGCGCTCGAACGTCGTTGGCGCGGCGCTCACTCCGCGCGCGAGGTAGATGCGGATCACTTCATTGCTGCCACCGGGGCTCGACGTGAACTCGCTCAGAATGTGCCACGACTCGGCCACGAGATCGACTTCTTCGGCGAGCTCGCGCTTGGCTGCGTCGAGGGGCGACTCGCCGTGCGCGTCGAGAAGGCCAGCGGGCAGCTCCCAGTCCCGCGCACGAACGGGGTGGCGGTATTGCTTGATGACCAACATGCGACCGCGCTCATCGAGAGCGACGATCGCGACGGCGCCGGAATGATCGACGAACTCGCGAACAATCGCTGCATCGTCGAGCGTGAAAGTCTCACGCGCGATGTCCCACACCGCACCACTGAATACGACCTCACTCGCCGTTATGAGCGGTGAAACGTGCTCGTCGTGCAGTAAGTCAGGCATCCGTCGTCACGGGAACCTCGAATAGCCGACTCGATGCCTGACGCTCGAGCGCGGCGCCGATGAGTCCGCGGAATAGCGGATGCGCGTGGTTCGGCCTCGAGCGCAGCTCCGGGTGCGCTTGCGTGCCCACGTAGAACGGATGCACGTCTCGCGGCAATTCGACGAATTCGACGAGCGTGCGGTCGGGAGAGATTCCGGAGAACACGAGTCCGGCATCCGCTATTTGCTCGCGATACGCATTGTTGACCTCGTAGCGGTGTCGATGGCGCTCGGCGATCGTTGTCGCGTCGTAAAGTTCGGCGACTATCGAACCGGGCTCGAGCGCCGCCTCGTAGAGACCGAGCCGCATCGTGCCACCCAAATCGCCGCCCGCGATGATGTCGACTTGCTCCGCCATCGTCGCGATGACGGGAAACTCTGTGTCTGGGTCGAACTCTGACGATGACGCTCCTGTGAGGCCGACGACAGTTCGTGCGTACTCAATGACCATGCACTGCAGTCCGAGGCACAAACCGAGCACGGGAATTCCGTTCTCACGCGCAAAGCGAAGAGCCCCGAGCTTGCCCTCGATTCCGCGAACGCCGAAACCGCCTGGAACGAGAATCCCGTCGAGGTCCGCGAGCATCCGAGCCGCGCCCTCTGCAGTCTCACACTCATCGGATGCTACCCACCGAATCGAGACCTTTGATTGGTGGGCGAATCCGCCGGCCTTGAGCGCTTCAGTAACGGACAAGTACGCGTCTGGAAGGTCAATGTACTTGCCGACAAGACCAATCGTGACTTCGTGTTTCGGGTTGTGTACCGCGCGTAGGAGCTCGCCCCAGCCGTCCCAATTGACGTCGCCGGCTTGGAGGCCGAGTTGTTCGATGATGTACGCGTCGAGACCCTGGTCGTGCAGCATCTTCGGGATGTCATAGATGCTCGACACGTCGATCGCGTTGACAACAGCGGCCTCATCGACGTCACACATGAGCGCGATCTTGCGCTTGTTGCTTTCTGACACGGGACGGTCCGAGCGCAACACGAGAGCGTCAGGCTGGATACCGATCGACCGCAACGCTGCGACCGAGTGCTGGGTCGGTTTGGTCTTTTGCTCGCCCGAGGCGCCCATGTAAGGCACGAGTGACACGTGCACGAAGAACACGTTCTTTCGACTGAGTTCGTGGCGAACCTGCCGCGCTGCCTCGATAAACGGCTGGCTCTCGATGTCGCCGACAGTGCCACCGATCTCGGTGATGATGACGTCGGGGGCCGGCTCGCCGTGCGGCCCCGGCTGGGCCTGCAGCCGCATGCGTCGTTTGATCTCGTCTGTGATATGCGGAATCACCTGAACCGTGTCGCCGAGGTATTCCCCGCGTCGCTCGCGTGCAATGACTTGCGAGTAAATCTGGCCCGTCGTAACGTTTGCAGCTTGAGTGAGGTTGATGTCGAGAAACCGCTCATAGTGTCCGATGTCGAGGTCGGTCTCGGCGCCATCATCCGTCACGAAGACTTCG